>JBAVMD010000557.1:0-1987 GCA_049689695.1 Chitinophagaceae bacterium
CAAGCAAATCCCGGAAAATTAAAACTCACAGAGCCTTTCATTCCGCGCCGGAGGTAATTCATGTGATGACATTACTGTCAAATAAATGGGGTGTTGTATTAAATGGAACCCGCAGAGCTTATCGTGCTTTTTCAATAAGACGCGATGCAATATCGTTTGCAAAACAAATGGCCATATCCAAACTAATTAATGAAATAGTGGTCCACGATAATAATGGAATGGTTGAAAAAAGAATATACTTAAGGCAATCACCGGTTACCAATTATGCCATTTGAAAAGAACTTTTTTATCAATTGCCCATTCGATAAAGATTATCACAATCTTTTACGTCCTCTGATATTCACTATACTGTATTTTGACCTGGAACCTAAAATATCGCAAACACGTTCTTCGTCGAATATCAGGATCGATGAAATAAAAAAAATGATACGGGAATCAAAATATGCCATTCATGATCTATCGAGAAGCAGGTACTCCGAAAACAATGACTTACCAAGATTAAATATGGCGTATGAGTTAGGATTGGATATCGGCTGCGCAGAGTACGGCAATAAAAAATTAAAAGAGAAAAGAATACTGATCCTGGAATCCGAAAAGTATCATTATCAAAAAGTGATTTCTGATATAGCCGGGCAAGATATCAGCAGTCACAATAATAATCCTAAACTACTTGTAAAAATTGTGAGGGACTGGTTTTCAACTATGGATGAATACAGGGTTTATCCAAGTCCAAACGAGATTTGGAATGATTACCAGAAATTTGCCAATATCCTCGAGAAACAATTATATCTATTTAATTTTTCGCCTAAAGATGTAGACGAGCTGCCCATCAACGATTTCATTAAAACCGCAAAACAATGGTTCGCGACAAATAAAGCATTGCCCTATTAGCTTCACTATTAAAGCGTCTCATAAATAACCGCAGCGCCCTGTCCCACGCCCACACACATTGTTGCCAATCCATATTTTGCGCCACGTCTTTTCATTTCATGCAGAAGGGTTGTTGAAATGCGAACACCGCTGCAACCCAAAGGATGACCGATGGCGATAGAGCCACCATTCACATTCACTTTCGCACGGTCTAACCCGAGTTCGCCAATGCATGCCAAAGCCTGTGCAGCAAATGCCTCATTCATTTCTACCAGGTCAATGTCATTGATGCTTAAACCAGCCCGCTGCAATGCTTTTTTTGTAGCCGGCACAGGTCCCATCCCCATAACAGATGGATCGACGCCTGCCACACCCATTGAAATAATCCGTGCCATCGGCTTCAATCCATATTTATTTACCGCATCTTCATTTGCCAGCAGCATAGCGGCAGCGCCATCATTGATGCCGGCTGAATTTCCCGCGGTCACTGTTCCATCTTTCTTAAAAGCGGGTTTCAGGGCTACCAGCTTATCCAGGGAAGTTTGCCGAGGGTGCTCGTCTTTATCGAAAAATATCTTTTCATTTTTACCGCCTAATACTTCAACAGGACTGATCTCGTCTTTCCACTTACCCGCTTCCAATGCGGCAAAGTAACGTTGCTGCGATTCCAAAGAAAACTCATCCTGCTGCTCACGCGTAATATTATACTCCTTTGCAACATTTTCGGCCGTTTCGCCCATGGAATAAGGGTAATGCATTTCAGCCAGTCGTGCATTGGTAAATCTCCAGCCGATCGTGGTATCGTAGATCTCAGGCGTTCGGCTCCAGCCGGAAGATGATTTAGCCATTACAAAAGGAGCCCGGGTCATGCTTTCCACTCCACATGCGATATATAAACCTCCTTCAGAACATTGAATACCCCTGGCTGCATCCATAATAGCCTGAAGCCCCGAAGCGCAAAGGCGGTTCACAGTATTTCCTGGAACCGTTACGGGAAGGCCGGCCAGCAAAGCCGCCATACGCGCAACATTCCGGTTATCTTCCCCCGCCTGGTTGGCATCGCCTGCAATTACATCTTCTATAGCATTAACGTCCACTGGATTACGTACTATTAACC
>JBAVMD010000558.1:0-16293 GCA_049689695.1 Chitinophagaceae bacterium
CCAAATGACTTAATGACCAACTGACCACTCACCACTCACCCACTGACCAACCTTAACCTCCCCGAACATGACCGAACTAAACAGTAAAAACGTTCAGAACATCTACCGCCTTTCACCCATGCAGGAAGGGATTTATTTCCATGCAATAATGGATGAGGGGTCGGATGCTTACTTCTGCCAGAATGCTTACCGGGTACGCATGCCCCTGCAGAATGCATTGCTTGAAAAAAGCCTGCAGCAGCTGGTAGAACGTCATGATGTGCTGCGTACAGTGTTCAGTCATGAAAAAACAGAACATTGCATCCAGGTGGTGCTGAAGAAAAGATTGACTGGTATTTTCTTTGAGGACATCAGTGGCCTGAATGATAAAGAAGAATACCTGCAAAGCTTCAGGCTTAACGACAGGAAAAAAGGATTCGATCTTTCAAAAGATATGTTGCTCCGGCTGGCCGTGATTAAAATGCAGGAGAATGAATATGAGCTTGTATGGAGCCACCACCACATCATTATGGATGGATGGTGCTCTTCTATGCTGATGCAGGAATTTACACAGGTGTATCATTCGCTTAAAAATGGTGAAATACCTTTAACAGATACCATTCCGCAGTTTGGAGCTTACATTGGCTGGCTGCAATCGCAGGACATGCAGCGTGCCGAAAATTTCTGGAAAGAATACCTTAAAGATTTTCGTCAACCTACCGGCCTGCAGTCGAAAGCAGGAATTGAATCACGCCAACCGGTATTTGAAGAAGTGGAGTTGTTGCTGCCTTCAGTTGTCTGCGATCAACTGAATGAACTTGCGGTAACCCTTAAGCTTACTCCCAACACCATATACCAATCGGCATGGGGCATCATTTTATCTTATCTGAACCACACCAACGACGTTACTTTCGGCGCGGTTGTCAGTTCTCGGCCTGCGGAGATCAAAGGCATAGACCGCATGCTGGGATTGTTCATCAATACGCTGCCCGTCCGTATTTCATTTAATGATAACGATACCATCCTTTCATTATTGGCAGATGCGCAACGCAATGCCTTGTTGTGTGGCCAGCACCAGTTCTTCCCGCTGCATCATATACAATCGCTGTGCGAAGTAAAAGACGGGTTGATAGACCATGTATTCATCATGGAAAATTTCGGTTCTGCATTTTCAGGCGCCGAGGCGGACAAGTCAGGCGAAAACGAAATATCGTTTAACGGTACGTTTTCACAAACGAATTACAACCTAAATATTATTGTACTGCCCGGAAAACAAACCGCTATTCGATTCAACTTCAATACTGCTGTTTACAGGAAAGATTATATAAGTGCAGTAAGCAGGATGTATGATGCCATCATCAGGCAGATAGTAGAAAATCCGTCAATGAGCATTGCTTCATTGCGATTGACTGGTGAAGTAGAAACGGCGCAATTACTGAAGATTGGCAATGGCGTAAAGCAGGAGTGGCTTGGCACTGTACCTGAATTATTCTCGCTGCATGCATTTGTGCATCCGTCGCGAGTGGCTGTAATAACGGAAGAAGGAACGGAGGTTACTTACGGACAGCTCCAAAAAAAGATCAGGAATCTTAGCATGATCCTTTCCGCTGCGGGTTGTACAAAAGGCAAAACGGTTGGTGTGCATACAGGCAATACCATTTACACCATCATTTCCATCATGGCCGTGTTCAGAACAGGAGGTGTTTATGTTCCGCTTGATATGAATTTGCCTGCGCAACGGCTGTTGCACATTATAAAAGACGCAGACATACAAATAGTGCTTGTGCAGCCTGGTCATCAGGAATTGCTGTCAGGATTTGAAGGCACCACCATCCAGGCTGATACAGATTATGACTGTCCCTGCATGGAGGATACTTCCCTGCAACTTCAGCCCGATGATATAGCTTATATTATTTACACTTCCGGAACTACAGGTTTGCCTAAAGGCGTACCGATTCGTCATAAAAGCATAGTTGACAGAATAACTTATCACAACGATTATCTCGATATCAATCCTGCCGACAAAGTGCTGCAGTTTGCATCCGTTGCATTCGACGCATCACTGGTGGAAATTTTCATGGCGCTTACAACCGGTGCAGCTGTTATATTGTTACCAAAAGCCTGCAAAGAAAATGTGGAATTGCTGAAAGAGAAAATGATCGCAGCAGGAGTAACCACTGCTATTTTTCCGCCAGCTTACCTGAAGTTGTTGGGTGCAGAGGAACTGCCTTTACTAAAGACAATTATTTCAACAGGTGAAGCGGCTATATTGCCTGACATGCTTGCGCATGCACAAAACAGAATGGTGGTTAACGGCTATGGCCCTACAGAATCCTGCGTGGGCGCCAGTTTTCATAAAGTTCAGACTGCATCTGCGGTGGAATATCAGCAAAGAGGTGCGTTGCCCATTGGCAAGCCCTTTTCCAATACACAGGTTTATGTAACGGGACATCATAGAAAATTATTACCGCAGGGATGTGCAGGCGAGATCTGCATTGCGGGCCCGGGCATCAGCACCGGTTACCTCAACCGTGACGAGCTCACGAAAGAAAAATTTATCAATAATCCATTCAGTCAACAGGAAGGGTATGAACGCATGTATTGCACAGGTGATACCGGCTACTGGAATGAAACCGGCGAACTGGAATATGAAGGAAGAATAGACCAACAGGTGCAGGTGCGTGGCATCAGGATAGAACCGGGCGAAATTGAAAAGCTCATATTGCAGCAAGATGGAATAACAGAAGCATTGGTGATCCAGTTGGAGATCGAAGACGAGCGAAGGCTGATAGCCTATGTGCAGGCGCCCGGCGATTGGAAATTGCAGGAAGTTGGCATAAGATCATACCTGCAGGATCGCCTCCCGGCTTACATGATGCCCTGGAAATTTATTCGCCTTGAAAAATTTCCCCGCACAACTAATGGTAAGATTGATCGCAACAATTTGCCAGTACCACATCAGGAAAAAAATAATGATGACATCGTGTTGCCTGCAACAAAAGCGGAACAGGATCTCATTGTTTCGCTTTGCAGTGTGATGCGTAAAGAAGCCATCAGCATGAACAGGCATTTCCTGGAGCTGGGTGGTGATTCCATTAAGGCAATACAATTGGTTTCACGATTGTACAGACTTGGATGGAAGCTGGAGTTGAAGGATATTTTTCGCTATCCTGTGTTGAGTGAAATGGCCGCGTGCATGCAGGGTGTTTCGCAACCGGCCGATCAGCGGATGGTAGAAGGAGAGGTGCCGCTTGGTCCTATTCAATTGGATTTTTTCGACCGGCAGTTCAGGCATCCGCATCATTTTAATCAATCCATTTTATTACAGCACAAGACCCGGCTCGATAAAGAAGTTATTGAACGCATATTGCAAAAAATATCGCAGCATCATGATGCATTGCGCATGGTGTATGTTGAAGAAGCTGGTACTGTCAAACAATTCAATCGTGGATTTGATGTGCAGCCGACAGTACTGGAGATTGATCTGCGCAGGGAAGAAAATCCTGCCGTTGCCCTTCATCAACATGCGCAGCAATTGCAGCAAAACCATGACCTGGGAAAAGGCCCGCTTTTGAAAGCAGCTATTTTCAGGATGCCGGAGAACGACAGGCTGCTGTTGGTAGCGCATCACCTTGTAGTTGACGGAGTATCCTGGAGAATATTATTGGAAGACATCAGTGCACTTTACGAACAATCTTTAAATGGCCAGGCATTCGATCTTCCTCCTAAAACAGACAGCTTTAAATTATGGGCGCAGCAATTGCATGAATATGCAAAATCTGACGACTGCCGTATAGAAAGAAATTACTGGATCGCAAACAGCATCCAAAAAAATGAATTGTTGCCGCTTGCGCTAACCGGTCTGCCTGAAGAAACAAGACGTGAAGCATTCGAGCTGAGCACACAGCAAACGCAGTATTTGCTCACCAGGGTAAATCACGCTTACCGCACGGAAGTGAATGATATTTTACTGGCCTCGCTGGCCGATGCATTCTCGGGTGTTTTTGGCATCGATAAAATATGGATAGCGCTTGAAGGACATGGCAGGCAGGGAAAAGTGAAAGCAGATATAAACCGCACCGTAGGGTGGTTCACGAGTATTTATCCCGCAGGTTTAGATGCTTCAAAGAAAAACGATACCGGCATGCACATCCGGTGCATCAAAGAACAGTTGAGAAGTGTTCCTGAAAAAGGCGCAGGTTACGGCATCCTTAAATACATTAATAAAGAAAAAGAATTTGTTGAGCAGCCATCGCCCCAGGTGCTTTTTAATTACCTCGGACAATTGGACGGTGAAGCCGGAGAAGCGGGTTTCACGCTTGCTTCGGAAAACGCGGGCAACAACATGCATCCTGCAGAGAAAATATTGTATCCCATTGTGATCACTGCAATGGTGTTGGATGAAAAACTACAGCTTAGCTGTAGGTATGATGCTTCTGTTGTTAAGCCAGATACGGTTTCCCAACTCTGCGAAAACCTGAAGGCATCACTCATGCGCATCGTGGACCATTGCCGCCAGCGCACACATACGCAGATCACGCCGGCCGACCTGGTATCGCCCATCGTTACTATGGATCAGTTGGATGAGATCAATAAAAAATATGAAAATCTTTGCGGCTCATCGCTTGCAGATCTTTATCCTTTGTCTCCGATGCAGGAAGGCATGCTGTTTCATGAATTGCTCGACAATCGCAGCGGCGCATACATTTACCAGGTAAGCTATCGCATCAGGGGAAAGGTAGATGTTCAGGCGGTTGCGCAAACTGCTGAATTGCTTGTAAAGCGGCACGATATTCTGCGCACTGTTTTTCATTTTAAAAACACCGATAACTTATTGCAGGTTGTTCTTGCGAACAAGCCGGTTGAATTTAGTTATCACCCATTAAACGAACAGGGTGATACAGAACGCAGGCTGAAAGAGTTTTTACAAAACGATAAAGACAAGGCATTCGATCTTGAAAAAGATTCGCTTTTCCGCCTTGCCGTGCTGAAGGTAGCTGCAGATGAATATGTTTTTGTATGGACCTGCCACCACATCCTGATGGATGGCTGGTGCATGGGTATACTCATCAGCGAATTCAGAGACCTGTACATTGCCGCTGTCTCTCAAAATGCTTCACGTTTGCCACAGCCTGTTCCTTTCCGGAATTATATACAATGGCTGCTGCAATCAGGCCGTGAAAAAGCATTAGATTATTGGACAGATCATTTGCAGGGATATGATTCACCCGTTCAATTGCAGCATCATGTTGCGGAAAAAGAAGCTGCAGAATATGCAGCAGGTTTGCATGTACAAAAAATTTCTGCGGAGCAAACAAAAAAACTAAAAGAATTATGCTATCAATGCGGGGCAACGCTTTATGATTGCCTTCAGGCAGTATGGGGAATATTGCTTTGCAAATACAACAATACCAGGGATGCGGTTTTTGGCTCTATAGTTTCGGGCAGGCCGCCGGTAGTAGAAGGCATTGAGCGGATGATGGGATTGTTCATTAATATGATACCGGTTCGTGTTCGATACAATCCGGCTACGCTATTTGCCAGCCTTGTAAGCGAAATGCGTACTGCCGCTTCTGAAGCTGAGCAATATCACTACTGTTCGCTTGCGCAGTTGCAATCGAAGACTTCTCTCAAGAATCATGCGCTTGACCATTTTATACAACAGGAAAATTATCCCGTAAGCCAGGCCATTGCAAACAATGGTGGTGAAATGGATTGGAAAATATCTGAAGTTTCTGGACAGGAGCATACGAATTATGATTTTACGCTCACCATCGGGGATGCAGAGCAAACCAGCTTTGCCTTTCATTTCAATAACAATGTTTATCCGCCTTCTACGGTTGGCCTAATTGCAGAACATTTTACCAACCTCCTCGCACAGGTGCTTGAAGACCGCTGGATAAAGGTTGATGCGCTCACCTTGAACACGCCCGCACAATTGCAGCAATTATTGGAGTGGAGTGAAGGAAGCCAACAAAATTATCCTGCGGAGAAAGGTTTTGTGAGCTTGTTCAGAGAAAAGGCATTGCAATATCCCGAACATGTTGCTATATCCGATGCAACTACTTCATGGACCTATGCGCAATTGCAGGAAGCCGCTCTTGCTATTGCATCGGTATTAAAGAACGATCACTCGCTTGCCATAGAAGAAGTGGTGGGGATATCGATGGAAAGATCTGTGTGGATGACAGCCGCTATACTCGGTACCTGGATGGCAGGTGGCGCCTATCTTCCGCTTGACCCGCAGCTTCCGGAAGAACGCATAAAATTTATGATGAAAGATGCAAATGTGCGTCTCCGCCTGGTCGCTCCTTCAGCAACTTCACACCTCGCAACAACTCACTGCGGCCCGACGGATAACTTCTTGCATGAAGTAACTGATATCAACGTCATTTCCACCAAAGGCGCTCCAATCACCAACGTGCCTGTTGCGCTGACGCAAAACAATCTCGCCTACGTTATCTATACCTCCGGTTCAACCGGCAAGCCCAAGGGTGTAATGATAGAACAGGGTGGCATGCTCAACCACATGTTCAATAAAATTGATGCATTACACATCGATGAACATTCACGCGTTGCCCAGACTGCAGCCATCGGTTTCGACATCAGTGTATGGCAACTGATGTGCCCATTGCTGGCAGGCGCGCAGATACGTATATTCTCACACGCCGAAGTGCTGCAGCCAGAGCAAATGTTTGAATCTGTCGGGAAAGAAAATATTTCACACTGGCAGGTATCGCCTGTTTACTTGTCTGAGTTACTAAGCATAGCGGAAAGCAGAAGCACAAAGGCTTCATTGCCTTCTTTAAAATATATGATCGCTACCGGTGAGGCATTAAAGCCCGGACTTGTAAAGCGATGGTTCGATTCATTTGCCGCTATTCCTTTGGTAAATGCTTATGGCCCAACTGAGGCTTCAGACGATATCACACATGCTATTTTAAATCAATCTCCACCGAATGGCCGTGTGCCCATTGGCAGGCCATTGAACAACATGCAGGTGTATGTAAAAGATGCATTTGGCCAACTGTGCGCAACCGGTGTTCCCGGCGAGATATATGTAAGCGGCGCCGGTGTTGGACGGGGCTACATTGGAAAGCCGCAGCATGATAATTTCATCACCAACAATGATCACTCATTACGCACATACAGGACCGGCGATTGGGGCATGTGGCTGCCTGATGGCAATCTCTACTTTATAGGCCGCAAAGATGAGCAGGTAAAGATCAATGGCCACCGCATCGAAATAGGTGAGATCGAGAATACACTTTCTGCTGCGCCCGGCATTGCGGAAGCAGTAGTAATGGCAGGAAAGAAAATGGAGCAGCCTGCTATCATCGCATATATTCAATGGCAGTCGGGACAAACACCAGACATTACTTCATTAAAAACATGGCTGAAACAACGGCTTACAGATTATATGATACCGGCTGTTTTTATCGAACTGGAAAAATTTCCGGTCACGGTAAACAGCAAGATCGATCGCGCAGCGCTGCCGGCTGTTGTTGAGAAAGAAATGAAACAGGCGCTCGTGGAAGAGAGGCCATTTACAGAAAAAGAACTGGCGCTTGCGGCGGTATGGCAGCAGGTGTTGGGAACGGCCGGTGCAGGATTGGGCGACGACTTCTTTGAAAGCGGGGGCGACTCTATTCGCGCCATACAAATAACATCACGACTTTATACAAGCGGTTATAAGCTGGCAGTACAGGATATTTTTGATTCGCCGATGATGTCGGACATGGCAGAACGCCTGCAACCACTTGCCGTCGAAATTGAAGAACCGGAAATTGAACCGAACCCGGCATCTCAGCCACCTGATAAAAAATTGTCAGCAAAATATTCTTATGCTGAAATATCCGAAGAAGACTTTTCGATGATCAACGACTTATTCAACTAAATCTTATGAGAAAGGAAAACATTCAGAACATTTACCCGCTAAGTCCATTGCAGGAAGGCTTCTTCTTTCATGGACTGAACAATAAGGCTTCCGGCGCTTACTTTATACAGGTCAATTATCGCCTTCACGGCATTATGGAACCTGCTTATGTTCAGCAGGCCCTGAACATGCTTGCAGAACGTTATGAAGTATTGCGCACTTCCTTTGTGCTGCAGGGATTGAAGAAAGCGTACCAGGTAGTGCTGAAAGAAAGGCCTCCCGGTTTTTATTTTGAAGACATCAGTGACTGCGCCGATAAAGATGCTTACTTGCAACAGGCCAGGCAAAAAGACAAGCAACGTTCTTTTGATCTTACGCACGATCCATTGATGCGCGTATTGTTATTTAAAATCGCAGAGAGTGAATATGAATTTATCTGGAGCCATCACCACATTATTATGGATGGCTGGTGCACAGGCATAGTGATACGCGAATTCAGGCAGATCTATGAGAGTCTGCAAAAAGGTATAAAACCTTTGCTGCCACCAGTGGCGCAATACGGTGAATTCATTAAATGGCTGGAGAAGCGGGATGCACAGGCCTCGGCCGGTTATTGGAATCAGTACCTGCAAGGTTACGAGAGCAGGGCAACTATTGGTTTGCCGGATTCAAAAAAACCGGAAGGATATGATAATTGCGAGGTGCTTGCAGAAATTCCCGCAGATAAATTTCTGCAGCTGCAACAATTGTGCGCACGCCTGAAGGTTACACTTAACTCCCTGTTGCAATCTGCCTGGGCAGTTTTGCTCTCCCGCTATTCAGGAAAAAATGATGTTGTATTTGGAATGGTTGTTTCACTGCGTCCACCCGAAATAAAAGGTGTGGAAAGCATGGTTGGGTTGCTGATCAACACTATTCCAGTGCGCATGAAGATGAACGAAGATGATAGCTTTGAAACCTTCGTAAAACAGGTGCAAAGAAATTCATTGCAATCTGAATTGCACCAGGAGTACCCGCTTGCAGATATGCAGGCAGCCACTCCGCTGGGGAATAACCTGCTTGACCATGTATTTGTATTAGGTAACTATCTCGTTTCTGAACAAATGCGTGGAATGGAGCAGGAAGCCAGTGAAGGCACCGTGCGTATCAGTAACTCACGCTCGGATGCACAGGTCAATTACGATTTCAGCATTTATGTAAGCGGAGGTGATTCGCTGCGGGTTTGCTTCAATTATAATGGATTGACCTATCAGAAAAAATTCATCGAACAGATAGCCGGACACTATTCTGCTATCCTGTCTGAAATAATAGCATCGCCCGCAACAATTTTAAAAGACATCAAAATACTTTCTGAAACAGAAGAACAGCAATTAACACAAACAGGCCGCGGGCCGAAAAGAAATTATCCCGGTACGATAGATACGATCTTTCACGAAATGGCGATGCTGAAACCATCCGCAATTGCTGTGAATGATGAAAACAGGTCGCTCACATTTGCCGAACTTGACCGCCATGCCGCATCCCTCGCCCTGGCGATACAGGACGCGGAAATTGAACGCGGCAGTTACATTGGTGTGAAGGTTGGAAGAAGCATCGATACTGTGATCAGCTTTTTAGGAATATTAAAGGCGGGTTGCGTATATGTTCCCATCGAGCCCGATCATCCCAATGAACGCGTTGCAAATATGCTGAGCGCTGTTTCATTGAAGATGCTCATCATCACTTCAGAATACCTGTTCGATCTTCCGGAAACTGAAGCAAAAATATTTGCCATCGACCTTCAATTGAATGTTTCACAAAATGAGGTTCGTAAATGCAGGGGCAGCAATGCAGGCGATACCGCGTATGTGATCTTTACTTCAGGTACTACAGGCCAGCCTAAAGGCATCCCGGTGCGCCATGAAAGTATTGTAGACCGTTCCCTTTATCATATTGAATATTTAGGATTGAACGATACAGATGCAATTATGCAATTGGCATCTGTTGCTTTTGATGCATCGGTCATTGAAATGTGCATGACGCTGCTCGCAGGCGCTAAATTGTTGATACCCCCTGGCAGGGCAAAACAGGATACTGAGTTGTTGAACGAATACATTATAAAGAACAAAGTAACGGTTGGGATATTTCCACCCGCTTATCTCAAACTGTTTAACAGTGAAGATCTGCCAGGATTAAGACAGATCATATCCACGGGGGAAGCAGCAATATTGAAAGATATGCTGGCCCATGCGGAGCACAGGCAGGTGCACAATGGTTATGGTCCTACGGAACTTTGCATCGGTGCAAGTTTTCATACAATTGATACCAATAAAAAAGATTACTATTTATCATCGGGCAATGTGCCCATTGGGCGAGCTTTTTCTAACACGCAGGTGTATGTGCTGGATAAAAGCGGACGGCTTTGCCCGCAGGGCGTTGCCGGTGAATTATGCGCAGCAGGAATTGGTGTAACGAATGGGTATATCGGCGATGAGGAATTGACGCAGCAGAAATTCATACGCAATCCATATTGCGATGAAGTTGGTTATGATAGATTGTATCGTACCGGCGACCTCGTGCAATGGAATGCACAGAACGAATTGATCTATTGCGGACGTATAGACGAACAGGTACAGGTGCGCGGCATACGCGTGGAGCTTCGTGAAATAGAAGCTGTTTTGTTCAGGCACAGCACCATTAACCAGGCCTGTGTGCTGGCGCATGTACATGAGGGAAATACTTACCTGGCGGCGTATGTTACCACGCATCATACAGTTGATACCGTGGAACTCTTCCAGCATTTGCGCAGCAAGCTGCCTGAATATATGGTGCCTTCGCAGCTATTTATGCTGGAGAAAATGCCTTTCACATCTAATGGAAAGATTGACAGGCAGCAATTGCCCGCTTTCGATCTGGCTATGGCTGAAGTGTACGAAGCGCCGCAAAATGAAACTGAAACATTGCTTTGCAACATCTGGGAAGAAGTGCTGGATCGCAAACCCATTGGCAGGCAGGATAATTTTTTCGCCATTGGCGGCCATTCGCTCAAGGCTACCCAAATAATTTCGGCGGTCTACAGGAAACTCGGGATAAGGCTGGACATAGGCGAGATATTTTCTCATCCGCGCATTGCATTACTGGCGCCTGTGATCGATGCACAGCAGGGAGTTGCCTACGCGCCTATACAGGAAGTTATAGCTGCGGATTATCCCGTTACGCCTTCTCAAAGAAGGCTGTGGGTATTACATCAATTAGGTGCGGCTGCCACAGCTTACAATATTTCCGGCTCTTACGAACTGCAGGGCGATCTTGAAGTAGAGGCATTGAAAACTGCTTTTGAAAAAATTGTAGAGCGCCATGAAAGTCTCCGCACTTCTTTTGTATTGCAGGGAGAAGCTTTGCGCCAGGTGATCAATACAAAAGACAAATCAACCGGTTCATTCGAATACATCGAAGTGTCTGGCAGAAATGAAATACCTGCACTTGTAACAGCGTTGAACCAGCATGCATTCAATCTTGAAGAAGGCAATTTGCTTAAGGTAAAGCTGATCCGGTATGCGCCTGATTGTTTTGTGCTGGCCTGTGTGATGCATCACATTATTTCAGATGGCTGGTCTATCCGCAGAATGCTGCATGAGCTCAGCGAAGGATATAATAACATTGTAGCAGGAACGGAAACAACGCTTCAGCCTTTAAAAATTCAATACCGCGATTATGCAAGCTGGCTGGTGAAGGAGTTGCAAAATGAGCAATTATCGCAGGCGAGAAATTATTGGATATCAAAATTAAAAAACCGGATCGAGCCATTGCAACTGGTGACCGATTATCCACGCCCGCCTGTGCAGACTTTCAATGGCGGCACGGAGAATATTTTCGCCGGTGCAGAACTATTGCAACGCGTGAGAGAATTTGCAAGGCAAAAGGAAATGAGCGTATTCACGGTATTGCTCACAGCGGTAAAACTGCTGCTCTTCCGCTACAGCAACCAAACAAATATTACGGTAGGAAGCATAGTCTCCGGACGTGAGCATCCTGATGTGCAGGACCTGATCGGTTGCTTCATCAACACTGTAGTTTTTTCGGTTGATGTTCAAAGCAGCGGAACGGTCAATGCTCTGTTGGAACAGGTGAAGCAAACTACGCTGGGCGCTTATGCCAATCAGCTATATCCTTTCGATCAGTTGGTTGAAGAAGTGGAAGCCGACAGAGACCTCAGCCGCAGCGCCCTGTTTGATGTGCTGGTAAATCATCAATCCATCGAAACATCCGATGAACAGGTAAGCCTGAATGGTTTATCGCTTCAACGCTACGATACCGGCGCTTCTGATACCACCAGCAAGTTCGACCTGGAGTTCGATTTCTACGAGCACACCAATGAACTGGCCGTGCATCTTATTTACAATACTGACCTGTTCAGGCAAAATACCATCGCTACTTTCTGCACCCAATTTTTGCATGTGCTGGAAGACATCATTGTTCATCCTTCAAAAAAACTGTTTGATGTTTCGCTTACCGGTAATAATGAAAATAATTTTTCCGATGCCTATTCAATAGGCCCCGTCTGCGGATATGATACTACATCTGGTTACAGTGCATTGTTTGAGCGGCAGGCTTTGCAAAGCCCGGGCGCAATAGCAGTAGAAGATGCATCAGGAAAATGGACGTATGCTGAATTGATGGACCACGCAAACCGAGTATGCGCTGTGCTTGAACAAAAATTTTCAGCCACGCATGATCCAGCATCCAAACTTGTTATAGCGGTTTGTGCGGAACGTTCCCGTTACCTGGTAGCATTGGCAGTTGGCATCTGGAAAGCAGGCGGTATTTACATGCCTGTTGATCCCATGCTGCCGCTGGAACCCATGCGGTTTATTCTTGGAGATGCAGGAATATCATTAATGATCACTGATAAAATAATCCGGGAGATAGATGTTCCGCAGGAACTTGCCGGTCTATTTTTGAACAACGCTTATAACACGTCGCCCAAACCTGTGCGTGTTACACGTGAAGACGATGGCGCCTATCTGTTGTATACATCCGGCTCAACTGGTCGCCCCAAAGGGGTTGTAGTGCCGGCCACGGGAATGCTCAATCACATGCATTCAAAAGCGGATGATCTTTCTCTCGATAAAAATTCAATTGTCGCCCAAACAGCCACGCAAAGTTTTGATGTATCTGTATGGCAGATGTTCGCCGTTTTATTGTGCGGAGGAAAAGTGAATATCTACGACAGGCTGCAAGTGATGGAGCTGCATAATCATATTGCGGAATTAAAAACACATGGCGTAACCGTAGTGCAAATGGTTCCGAGTTACCTGTACGAATTTGTTGAAGATCTTGAAAAACGACAGTCAGGCGCTGAACTACCCGCGTTGCGTTACCTGGTTGCTGCGGGCGAAGAATTGACTCCTGTGCTTGCGGCCCGTTTTTTCAGGGTGCTGCCCCACGTTCGCATCGCCAATTGTTATGGTCCTACTGAAGCTGCTGACAACATCAGCATTCACATTATGGAAACCTGCAACGGAAGAGACCGCGTGCCTGTGGGAAGGCCGCTTGCTAATACGCGTTTGTACGTTGCCGATACACAGGGAAAGTTATGCCCGAAAGGAATTGTTGGTGAAATATGGGTGAGCGGCCCTGGTGTAGGCAAAGGTTATATAGGTAATGCAACTGCTATTTCATCGAATGTTTTTATGAATGATCCGTTCACGCCGGGAAGACGTTTGTACAGAACAGGAGACCATGGAAGATGGAATGCAGATGGTGTGCTGGAGTTTCATGGCCGTGCAGACAGGCAGGTAAAGCTGAGAGGACAAAGAGTTGAGCTTGGAGAAGTAGAACGCATCATACAGGCTTACGCCGACGTAAAACAATGCGCGGTAGTTTTTGAAGCCGATGAACCAGGCGGCGCACTCAGCGCATACGTTACCTGGAAAGAGAACAGCGTGCCGGAAGAAAGAATGCGCTCTTTGCGGTCACATTTATCCGCTGCCCTCGCGTCTTACATGGTGCCCCGGCACATAGTGGAGCTTGCGGTTTTACCGCTTACACCTTCAGGAAAAATAGACCGTAAAAAATTGCCAAAGCAAACCGCGGCTAAAAAGAAACTGCTCGTACCGGTAAATATCGCAGAAGAGCGATTGTTAGCTATCTGGCGCGATCTGCTGAAAAAAGAGGAGATCAGCGTGGAAGACAATTTCTTCGAATTAGGCGGACACTCACTCAAGGCAATGCGCTTGCTCGCCGCAATAGAACAAACGCTGGGCACGCGCTTAAAGCTGCAGGAAATCTTTAAATATCCCACCATACGCGGTCAGGCCAAGTTGCTGGAAACCATCGACTGGATACAGCAATCCAATGAAACAGATGTACCAGTGAGCGAAGAAGAAACCGTTATTATTTGATTCACTTTATAAAAATCGATCTTATGCGTATTTATTGCAATGCACTGCAGAAAGCAGTGGTAACATTATTTGCTTTTACATGGTCTGTGACGCTGCACGCACAGAACCAGCCGCCTTCTATTACCGACGTTAAAGTGCAGCTTACAGAAGACAACCAGGTAAAGATCAGGTACGTGGTGAAAGACAAAGAAGAAAAGAATATTTCTGTTGATTTTTATGTTTCAACCGACGATGGTAAAACTTTTACCAAACAAACTGCCGGAGTGCAGGGCGATGTTGGCGCATCCGTTGCTACAGGAAAAAAATCCATGAGCTGGAATTACAGCGATTTTAAAAGCGACATCAAAAATGCAAAGTTCAGGCTGGTAGCAGACGATGGCTTTAAGCTGAATGTAGCTGACCTGGTTGCACAGGTAGATACCAACCGCCTGCGGGCACGCCTTACTGCAATAACAGGCATACGCGATAATTTTTCCGAGCTTGGCAAAGCGCAATTGGGCAAGGTGAAGAACATCATTCAGACAAATTTTACCGGCAATAATTTTAGCTTCAGGCGACAGCCTTTTGTATTTGGTGGTTATTCGGGTGAAAACTTCATTGCAAAGAAGATAGGCACACGTAAACAGGATTCCATTTATGTTGTTGTTGCCGCATTTGACGGAGCTGAGAACAGCCCTGCTGCAAATAACAATGGCTCTGGCCTTGCAGGCCTGCTGGAAATATCAGACATCATCTCGAAGTATAATTTCAAAAATACCGTTGTTGTTTTGTCAACGGACTATACCGCCGAAGAATTCGTAGGCAGTAAATATTTTGTTTTCCGTGGCGGCATAGAAAAACACGAAAGGGTAGATGCTGCACTGGACCTTGACAGGATCGGGACTTTTAGCAATGCGCCCAATACGCATCCCCTTGAGGCAAACGATGCGGATCTCTTTCCTAAAATGTATGAGCAGATCAAGGCTGATAGCGCAAGGGCAAACTTCCTGCGCATCATCAGCAATCCTTTGTCGCGCCCATTAGCAGACAAGTTCAAAGATGCAGCTGCACGTTATGTGCCCGATCTGAAAATACACACCCAGGAATATCCGGGCTATGGAGAGTTTGTACGCGGCACGTTCAGCTATGTGCAGTTCAGTGATCACATTTGTTTCTGGTATAGAAAATACAAAGCGCTCTGGCTGTCAGACGCAAGGGAAGGAAGCCGCAGGGACAATACTTCAGAGGACGATGTGAACATGATCAATTTCAAATTCCTCTCGGATGTAGTGAAGATATCACTGGCTACGCTGGTTGAAATGGCGGGTTTGGAGCATTCCGGTGTGTATGAAGGGTCGTTTGTGCAGACAGCTATGGCGTTAAAATAATTATTAATTATTCATTATTGATTATTTGTGAAGTGCTCTTAGTCACAATTAAATAATCAATGATTAATAATCAATAATCAAATTAAAAAGATGAAATTATTATTGAAGATCCTGAAAAAAGACCTTGCCTTCGTATGCTTTATTGTATTGACGGGCATACTGAACAGCGTGCTGTTCGGACTGCTCATCATTATCATCAATAACCGCGTGCAGGGCAAGGCTCCATTTATCGGTTCTATACAGGATGAATGGCTGCTTTTCTTTTCTATTATGGGTCTTTCTTTTACCTGCCGGAAATGGTTCCAGTACAAGATGATCAGCTTTACCAATATGATGCTTTTTGATTTTGAGCTTTCTATTCTTGGTAAAATAAAAGACACTGATTACGAGAATTTTTCGGCGATGGAAACGGCCAGCGTATATGCTGTGATCGGCGACATCCGCATTATTTCGCAGGTGCCCAGGTATTTTGTAGACATGGTGAACTACGCCATACTTATTCTTATGTGCCTTGGTTATTTGTGCATATTGTCTCCTATGTCGGGTGCAATCGTGCTGGTTTGCGGGTCGCTGCTTGCTTATTATTACAGCGCCAGGAACCGCATGGTCATTGGCTTGTTGCGCAAGTCGCGCGAACTGGAAAACCAGTTTTATGAATACCTGGCAGATTTCCTGGACGGTTTTAAAT
>JBAVMD010000559.1:0-4539 GCA_049689695.1 Chitinophagaceae bacterium
ACTCAATGCCAGGTAATAAGCCAGGACACACTTTTTCTTTTCAGCAGCACCGGTAAAATATTGCGTACCTATAATGGCGGAAATACCTGGCAGAGCTTCACGAGCGGATGCGGAATATGGTCCGCCTATTTTGTAAACTCCATGGTTGGTTACATTGCCTGTGTGAATAGTATTATTAAAACGCAAGACGGCGGCGCCACCTGGCAGGTGTGTTACTCCAGCAATACAACGCCTAAGTTTCACGCTGTTTACTTCACGGATGTAAATAATGGTTTTGCATCAAGAGAGTTTAATAAAGTGTGCAGAACAACTAATGGTGGCACTACCTGGACGGAATCTGACGTTGTTGAGGAAATTAATTCATTCTTTTTTGTTGACAATCTTGTTGGATACATGTGCGGCAACTTTGGCAAAGCTTACCGTACAGTTAATGGCGGTAATAGCTGGCAGCCTGTACATCCTGCTCCTGCATTCGTAGCTGTAACAGCGTTGTATTCAACTTTTTTTACAAATGAGAATACCGGGTATGCGGTAGGAGATCGTGGCATCATCTGGAAAACAGTGAATGGCGGCGCCAATTGGCAGCAGTATGCATCAACCTACAATACATTTAGCGATGTTTCTTTTCCAACAGACAGCATAGCTTATGGATCAAGCGGCAGCAACCTGTTGAAATCCACTGATGGCGGGAATAGCTGGCAGCCGCTTGCTAATAATGCTGTTTTTCAACCGACGTATTATCGCCTTAACCATTTTTTTAATAAGGATACAGGCATTGTTACAGCCGGAGATTTCGAGTGCCGTGTATACAAAACATATGACGGCGGTGTAACATGGAAGTGGGTACACAGCGCAAGCAATCAAATTACAAGCCTGGATTTTGTAAATGACCAGGTGGGCTACCTTATGACCAGCGGCGGAACGAGTTCACTTTCCAGAACAGTGAATGCAGGTGAAACATGGCAGGTGGTCAACCAATACTACACGGTTAGAAAAGTTGATTTTGTTGATGCCGCTACCGGCTACGGATGGGCAGATAAAGATCTGTACAAAACGATAGACAGCGGCAAAACATGGAACAAGATCAGAACGGAATCAGGGGACATTAAATCCGTTCATTTTCCCGACCTGAAAAACGGCTTCATGGCCGGAGATTTTGCGGTGTTTAGAAAAACCACAGATAGTGGTAACACGTGGACAACTATGACCTTTCCCGGCGGCTCTGGTTCCGATCACCTTCTGGCCCTGAAATTTTATGATGCCAAAACCGGTTTCATGACCGGCGAGAATAATAAGATATATAAGACGGCAGACAGCGGCAAAAACTGGATACAATATGGCGCTGCCTGGCATTGCCCTATTATTAAATTCACCAATACCAATGGGCATGTGGATGCCTATATAGCAGGAGAATATGGAACTGTATTGAAAGCACCTCTTACAAATGTTTCCATTGAAAGTCCATCTGTTTCCAATCTTACAGACATCAGCGTAAGCGTTTCTGCCCGCATCAATGCTTATTATGGCGGAGTAGACAGCATTCGTTTTGGATATGGCCTCACCACGCAGGGTACTCAATGGCTGGCGGCTGATCCTATAAGCGCTACCAATCAACTGGTAACTGCACGGGCAGATATTGGAGGATTGCAGCCTGCCACCACATACTATGTATGGGCAAAGTTGTATTTAAACGGAAGATTTGTAACTGGCCCCGGCACCATCTTTACTACACCAATAAAATACATTGTGGCAGGAGGTATACCTGGCAGCTGCGAGAGCTATCCTTCGCTCAACATCAACAGCTCTAACAATAACCAATGGCTATCCATCAGGGATGCAAACGGCAATGCAGTGGCCGATATCAAAGCAAACGGCAATAATCTTGGCAATGTCTCGGCCTCCATCTTTATGCAGGATGGAGCAATACGAGATACAGCAGGATTTTATTTTCTTGACCGTAACATCAGCATCAAAGTACAGAATCAACCTTTAACGCCGGTGAGCATTAAGCTCTTCATCAAAAAAAGCGAGTATGATGAACTTTCGCAGATTGCTGCGGCTGGCATCAGCAGTTTAGGCATGCTCAAGATCCACAAGAACAATATGGATTGCAGCGGCAGTATCGGCGGGGCCTTCAGCGAACTGCCTACAACTGCAGAAGCATGGGGCAATGATTATGTATTGTCTGCCCAGGTAAGCTCATTCTCCAGTTTTTATTTCAGCAAGCCGAATGTTTCATTGCCCGTTCGCCTGATCAACTTTAATGCAGGCCGTAATAACAAGCAGGTAGCTTTAAGCTGGCAAACGCAGGCAGAAAGCAACAGCAGTTATTTTGCGATTGAAAGAAGCGCCGACGGAAGATCATTCGAAGAAATAGGTAAGGTGCCGGCGGCAGGGCAGAGCAATGGCTTGCTCACTTATTCTTTCACTGATGTTTCACCTATCGATGGAAAGAACTATTACAGGCTGACTATTGTTGATAAGGACCAGCATACAGATTACAGCAGAATAGTGCCGGTAGACATGCGTGCCGCCGGGGGAATAAGTCTGTTGGTTAATCCTGTAAAAGGATCGCTTGTGTTGAACGGCGCTCAACACTTCAGGGAACTGCAGGTGATTGATGTACGCGGAAAGCTTGTAAAGAAATTTACATCCTCACCTTCTGATGTATATTCTGTTCAGGGATTAAGCCCCGGTATTTATTATTTGCGATGCATTAATGATGTTGAGACTTCGGTTTTGAAGTTCATCAAACAGTGATAAGGCAACATTTAAACTCAATCATCCACCGGTAACGTTACCGGTGGGTTTTAATCAGATTTTAATCTCTAATCCGCATAACTTCTTCCACAGTTTCTTTGCTATTTTAACAATCTCTTGTAGATTTGGAAATCCTGATTGAGATGATATCAGGAAACTTTGCAAGTACAATTGGTCAAAAGCTTCTGATAACTGGCCTCCGTGTAGGGTCGGTTGTAGTCCAACTGATGAAAGCCTCCGGCTTAAGAAATTCTATCCTTTTTAGCGAAAAATCAAGATGCCTGCTGTATGCAGCACGGTCCGGATTCTCGTCGGATTGATCAACAGTTATTGTTGCATCCGGTGTATGAGGGCTATTAAACAACCAACAAACTAACATGATGGCTTTGAGAATTGTTTCCCGCCCGGGAAAAAAAGCATTGCTTTTGTTTCTTGTCATTCTTTTCGCTACAGTTTTAAAAGCTCAGACAGACATCTCTATCGGCACGGGCACGGCCGGCAACACGGCAACCAGTTATCCCAATCCACTACAGGACCGGTTTGAAGGGTCACGTATGCAGTTCCTGTACAGGGCTTCGGAGCTTATAGCAGCGGGCATGGGACCGGGCACTATCTCTGCCATCAAATACACGGTAATAGCGCCGCTGGGCACAGTAGGCGTAGTAGAGCAATACACCCTTAAAATGGGCGGAACGGCAGTGGGCACGCTTTCACCAACCAGTTGGGAAACCGTAAACCAGGTCTTCGGGCCCATCAACTATCAACCGGTAGTTGGTACCAACACCTTTCTATTCACCACACCTTTCTTCTGGAACGGTACTGATAATATTGTTGTTGAAGTATGTAACGGCGATCCTAATTCTACCGCAGGCACTACCTGGACAAATAACCCGATTGTTCCATGGACCACCGGACTTTCTTTCAACGGCTCTCACACTTACCGGGCCGATAACCTGGACAATCTTTGCGGAACAGCCACTACTACAGAGAATGCCACGCCAACCACCAGGCCTAATATTACTTTCACCTGGACTTCGGCCACTGCCTGCGGAGGTACTCCGGCCGGAGGCATTGCCGCAACCAGTGCGGCTGTTGCCTGCTCTGGCATACCTTTTACTTTGAGTGTAAGCGGTACGCCGGCTACGTCAGGTTTACAATTTCAATGGCAATCATCGGCTGATAATTCAGCATGGTCAGATATTACCGGCGCTACAACATCCAACTATGTTCGTACACAAACCGCCACAACTTACTACAGGGTAAAAGTTACCTGTTCCAACGGAGGCGGTTTCGATTTTTCTACCAGCGTACAGGTAACCACGCCATCTTCACCTTCCGGCGCTTATACCATCAACAGCGCATTGCCCACAGGCGGTTCTAATTTTCAATCGTTCAACGATGCCTATACGTTTATTAAGTGCGGAATAGGAGGGCCTGTTGTATTCAACGTTGCAAGCGGAAGTGGCCCATACAATGAGCAGCTCATCATGAATGCTGTTCCAAACGCATCAGCTACCAACACCGTTACCTTCAATGGCAATGGCGCTACGCTTTCTTATTTGTCTACCAATACAAATGAGCGTGCCGTGATCAAGCTGGACGGGGCGGATCATATTACTTTCGACAGCCTTGTGATTACAGCGCCGGGAACTACCACCAGTGAATACGGATTTGGCGTGCAGTTGATCAACGATGCCGATTCCAATACCATACGCAAGTGTACCATCAATATCAACACGGCCACTACTTCTACAAACTATGCAGGTATAGTTGTAAGCT
>JBAVMD010000560.1:0-5497 GCA_049689695.1 Chitinophagaceae bacterium
TGTTACCTCCGTTAACCTTGATAGACAATGTTCCTTGTTTGGTTTCTTTTCCGATAAATGTAACATCTTCAATCTTGGTATTTAAAGACTGCACCATATAAGGAAGCCTCGATTTATCGATCTTTAAGCTCACATTGCCGTTCTGTGTAAGCAAATGCCATTCATTAGGAAGATCGTGCTTTACATTTATTGCAACATGCAAGCCTTCTTTGCCAAGCTGCTGCTTTATCTTATCCATTCTGTCGGCCAAAGACGAATTTGCTGCGCCTTGTAACCCTGAGCCGCCTTCCCTGGCAGTATATTTCACATGAACAATAACATCAGGTATGGTATCGTAATCAAACTGCCTTATTTCTGACGGAAGCTCCAGCCGCCAACTGCTGATGGCCCCTGCCCCTTCAAATGGAAGGTAGCGTTCATCCCTGAAGTTCAGTTCAAATACGCCGCCATCGTTCTGTGCATTGCTGGTAGCAATGGATTGTATCGATCCAACATTATAGGTAAACCGTTCATCATTCCCGGGGTCTTCTGCATAGCCGTCTGCCGTATTGATGTTCTTCCTGTACCTGTTATTTACCAGCGAAAGTTTTGCACTTACAGATGTGTACGGCCCTGCAATGCATGGAATGCTTATGCTTACCGATTTAATGCGCCGGAAATAATGCCCGGCATGGTCTATATCATACAAAACCTCGGGAATGTCAAAATCACATTTGCCGGTAGCGCGGAGTTGTATCAATGCCAGAGGGTCGAGCATGGAAAGTGAAACATGTTTGGTAAGCTCGTATTCACGCTTGTTTTTATCGAGATAGCTTACTTCCATTCTTTTAATATCATGCAGAAGCCGGTCGGCGCTTTGCAAGCCTTTCTTCATGCTGTCCCAATATCCGTACGCAATAAATGTATCGTCATTGCCCAGTTCAAACCGGTAGCTGCGTTCCGCTTTTTTGGCAACATCATGCGCCAGCTTGTATGCGCTGAAATATACAGCGCTGATCTGCCCGATCATCCATTCGTACAATTCTTTGTTAGTAAATTTTGTCCGCATGAATTCATCCGACTTCTTTGCGTTGTCGATCTGCAGCTCATGATTTTTCAGATCTGTTTCGGCAATTTCCCTGCGGATGTCTGCGGCAGTGATCTGCTTTTCAATAGAGTTGAGTTCAAGGTTGGCTAAACGTTCCTGTAGTTTCCAATCATCAAATCGTCTTTCATGTCCACCTACTATTGATGCCCTGGCAGACTCATTGGATGCCCGCATTCCCAAAAAAGAAAGAATATCACTGGCGGCGTTGGTTGCCTTAGAAAGATTTAAACCACCAAACTTGACCTTAGCAACGGGTGAAGCCGCCACTCCGGAAGCACCAACATCAAGGTCTGGAATCAAGGCCAGCAGTGTGACTGCAAGCTTCACGCCTTGTGCTGCTGTTTGAAACTCATGAGAGGCTTGGAGCTTATCTAAACTAAGCTGCTCGTTTGAAGATATTTTTTTAATGGTAGAATAATACTTGAATCTTTCCTCTGTTACTTTCTTCGTCCTCTTCAATACTTCTATCTGCTCCTTAGATTCTTTTATCTGCAGCAACTTCATGTCCTTAACAGCATTCAGCACTTTTATTTCCAACTCACTCCGCAGCAAAGACATTGCTTCTGCATCTTTCTTTTCCAAAGCCTGTAACAAAGAGCTTCCCAGGCCTCTTACTTCCTGCGCCAGCTCTGTTGCTTTCTGAGACAGCATATTGAAGCGGTAATAAGGAGCAGGCGCATTGATGCCGGCCAGCACCGATGAAATATCCAAACCTGAGGCCGCAGCACGAACCAGCATGCCCGGGTCTATCGGCGGCGCAAACAATGCAAGGCTGCGCTCAACGCCATCTATATTACGGCAATGACGGATGTTAAATAACCTGCCTTCAATTCGCTCCCAGTATTCCAGCATCTTATCATTCTGAGGAATGCAGAAGTACAGCATGGATAAAGTAACGGGCGGAGGCGGCAGCTCTGCTCCATGCTCCGGCAGACCCGATAGATCGGGAAGAATATTTTCGAGCCCGATCAGTGCATTTCCAAAATGGTCCAGCTTTCTCTCCACCTGGTTATAGGTTTCGTACGGAGCTTTTACCGCTTTGGGAATGGTGCGTGGCTTAGGTCCCAGCAATTTATCGGCAAGTATATACATCTGGGTCGCCTGCGCAATGGATTCCATAGTATCCTGCCTGAACAGGTGATCTCCCCATTCGATCAGGTTATCGATGTACCGAATGATCACCACTTTCTGGTAAGCCACGGGCCTGAACCTTGCTATTACATGAGGATTGAACGGCTTACTTCTCCATTCGCTTATTGCAAATTCCAATTCCTTTATTTCTAACGTTGAAGGATTCGCAATTTTATTCAGCAAAGTATCGATCCGCTGGCTCACATAGTCCACATCCTGGTTCAAATAAAATGGCTTCGTCACCCAATATTTCTGCGGAGTTGTGCCCGGCAGCGCTCCTGTAGGATTGAATATGTAATGAAACCATGCCATGGCCTCTTCGAAGCGCTGGTTTTTGGTGAGACGCGTGGCCAGCAAAAACGGCACATGAAAAAATAATTCCCAGTTGTAGCAGCTATAGCTTCCATCGCTTTCAAAGTCAACGTCCTCAACCGGGTAAGACAATGCTTTATTGCCATTTTCTTTTGTGACCAGGGTTTGTGGCACCGCCTGCTGATTTGGATTATAATAAGTTCTGAAATCAAACTTCGTTTGCTGCATTTGCGTTTCCCGTTTCATCAATGCAGGTATTCCTGACCTGTTCATCGTGGTGCGCAACGCGCAAACCAGCGGGTGGTACAGGTTCTTAAATTGCTCCCCGTAAGCCAAAAGATCGTAAGCTGAAATCTCTTTATTGATCCGCTGAAAATCGGGGTCCTCCACCAATCGGCGCGTGTCTTGCTTATACTCTCCCATGAACTTATTGTGCAGCGCCTGAACATCTTCAATCAACCGCATTACATCGGAGCCGGTTCGCTTCACGGAAGTATTCAAAGACCAGTCCTCGCCTTGTGCATAAAAACCCGGCATCACCACATAAGCGTGTTCACTGTCTTCCATAAAATAAGGCAGCATCGTACCGAGAGGAATTTTAAATGACCACGGGCTTTCGTTCGTATGAAATGCCATGTACACCAGGTATTGAAAAGAGAGTAAAACCCCGTCGATTGCAGTGAACTGGTGCGGATAGCTGATGCGAAACTTACCCGGCGTGGTTTTCAACAAGGTTATGAATTCGTAAAAAGAATACCCGTTCTTAACGGAAAGCGCGTCTGTAGAAAGGGTCCGTTCATTATAACGCTGGGATGATAACTGCGTATCGCGGAAATCGGGCAGGAAATCTGCAATAAAAGGATTGGTTCCCGCTGACAATTCAGGATAACCTTTGCAGCCGGCTATATTGAATATGCCATCGATCCGCGGTATTTCGTCGTTACCTGTACGGGCAGCCTCATTATGGTATATCCATATCTGCTGACCGAATTCAAAATAAAGCATATTGTACTGGTCACGGGGAAGCTCCTGCGCGGTGAAGTAACCCGGCGTAAGTATTGCGTCTTTGGAGATCTTTTTAGGCTGCCATTTCTTGTTGGCAAATTCACTGATGGCCAATTGAACCTTCAGCTTTCTTTTGGGCTTTTCATTGTCTACCACATTTCCGGGAGTAGTATCGGGAATAGTGGACTTCTGATCCGGTTCAGGCACTTCTGTAAATACAGGCCATGCCAGGCTAAGCCTGTTGTTCCTTATATAAGCCAACAACTGGTCTCCTGTGATGTCTACCTCTACTTTTTCCCAGGGCGTCCAGTAACGCTCCTGTTCAAAACGCCTGTAATAATAAATAGCGGGATCGCCACCCTTGGTGCGCGCAAATACGTGCATGATCCTCGTATCGGTCTGGTACCAGGTAGCCATCACTTCCAGGAAAGCGATATCGTCCAGCTTCTCAAGGTATTTTATCAACGCTTCTTCTGCGGTGAAGCCAGTCAGTTCATTCTGTTGTATCTCGTTCTCAAGCTCGGCAAAAAGGAAAGATTTATCATCGCGCAATTCCGGCTCGATCCAGTTTTCCGGGTACAAAAAAACCTTGCGATTGGCTTCCCATACGCGGTAATTTTTCATCCACTTCCATTGGTTCCAGCTTTTATCATTGTCAATATCCGCTGCGGCTGCGGGCTCCAATCCCATCAGGCAGCGTTGCACGAAAAGCTGGATCGTCCCATGCGCCTGCACAATGCGGGACGAAGGCATGCATGATTCCATTTCAACATCTACCAGGAAATAATCGAACAGGTCGTTCTCGTCTTTCATATCCGGATTTACCGCCAGCAGGTAAGCCACCAGCGCATTGCGCTTTTGCGGGCGGATGGCGTTCATTATTTCTTTCAATGTGCTTAGCCATGTCTCTTCATCATAGCGTGATTTCAGTGCGACTCGCAGTGCGCTTACATCACCGGTATTTAAAACAGGCTTGATGTATTTTTTTACCTGTTCAACATCTGCGTCCAGTTTCCTCAGATATTCAGCGCACGCTATCAGCTGTTTCCAGGTTGCGATGTTCTTATAATCGAAAAGGTCAGATGGGCTGGAAAATAAGTAAGCGTCTATAGCAAGAAGATCGTCTTTTTCATACCCTGTCAACAGCGCAACCCTGCTCATGAACAGGTCCCTGTCATTACCCCTTAAAGCCAGCAGCATTATGTTTAAAAACGAAACAGGATTGCCTGCATCTGCAGGATCAGCAACCGGTGTGTATTGTTTTGATAAATCAATCATTGCTGCAAGGCTGATGTACTTGTTATAATCGCCAATAGCCTGACCGATTGCATAAGGAATGCTATCCCATTCAAACCAACCCAGCCTTTGGCCATGTTCAAAGACCCAGGCAATATCATTGTTGTTTAGCTTAAAAGCATTGATCATCGGCAGCACTTTGCTTAATAATCTTATAGCGGCATACTCATTGGCAAAGACGGTTTCGGTGATTGCCGGCAATACAGGTAAACTGTTTGTTGTATCGATTAAGTTATCTTTTTGAAGAAGAGCAGATAATAATGGAGCCCGTCTCGTTAGCGTCGGAGGTTGTTTTAACCTGGCATATTTTAGAATGACTTCAACCAACGCAGCATCTGCTTTAAAGCTGGTAGCAATAGTTTGTCCGAGAATGATTTTTTTACCGTCCGCTACCTGGAACTCAGCTATAGCATCAAGAAAAGCTTTTAAAAGATCTCTCCCGGTTGCTATATTATATCCTGGTAAAGTCGCAATTTTTTGATTCTCGGCTGTTTGCAATAAAGCAAGAGCCGCAGCTAGTGATGTCTGCGCTGATGAAAGTAAAGCCTGTGCTGCGGCCATATTCGCAGGTGTAGCGGTATTTACAGCTTCTGCAGCTCTTTTTACATCCTCCGTTGCTTTTTTTACCTTCTCTGTTTTTGTTTTAACATCCAGTAATGCATCTTC
>JBAVMD010000561.1:0-9388 GCA_049689695.1 Chitinophagaceae bacterium
GCATAGTTAGTCAATAGGCTTTTACCACTCCCGGTAATAACTCTTTGGGCATAATACTTTGCACTGTCAAGGAATACCTGGTTCCTGGCACCTGCTGTACCTTCTACACCTGCACGGGTCAAATAAAACCGCGCTAACATTCCTTCCGCTGACCAACTGTTAATACGACCTGCGGGAGTTGCCTGAGGCAAATCAGCCGCAACAGCGCGCATTTCACGGGTGAGAAAACGCCAGATGCTTTTCACTGTATTTTTTGTAACAGTAGGATCATTCAATAAGGCGAGATTATTTTCAATAACTGGCACTTCACCCCAGTTCATCACTAAAAGCCGGTATGCAACTGCTCTCATGAACCGTGCTTCTGCAATAGCTGTTTTTTTAGCCCCGTCTGAAACACCAGTGCCTGCATAACGGTTGATATTGGCTATTGCAAGGTTTGACTGACCAACTACCGTGAATAAAGATGACCATGCCCTCCGGTTTTCGGGAGTAATATCAGTTGTATTAAACTCAACGTTCCCTCTTTCATTATATCCTCTGAAGGCGGTGCCTGCACGGATATCGCCAAAACTAAAAGCAGGGTTCTCATTGTAATCGAACCATACCTTGTTATAAAGTAATGAGGTGGCGGCGGCCAATTGCTCATCAGTTTTATAAAAATTGGCATCAACAATCGCGTCAGTCGGGGGCCTTTCAAGAAACTTTTTCTTGCAAGAAAAAACAAGAAGGATTGATAAGACCAGACTGAATGAATAAATTATACTTTTCATATTAATCTTTGTCATTGTCTAAGTTTTAAAAATTCACGCCCAGGCTGAAGGTGTAAATAGGAGTTAATGGATAACGGCCATAATCAAGTCCGATGGCTTGATTTCCGGCGTTTACCGGGCCACCAACGGAAGCTCCCACTTCAGGATCATATCCTGAATATTTCGTAAACGTGGCGATGTTCTGTGCGCCAACTGATGCCCTTATTCCTTTCACTAATTTTTGCCTTGCAATAAATGAAGAAGGGAGATTGTAAGAAAGAGAAACATTCTTCAGCCGCACAAATGATCCATCTTCCACAAACCTGCTGCTGACAACATTATAGTTATTGTCATTTGCAATTTGCGCGCCGGTCAGCCTTGGTACTGTTGTTCCGGGGTTTTCTAATTCCGGCAGCCCGTTCTTCATAGTTATCCTTGCATAGTTGGTAACATCCAGCATTAAATTTCTGCTTGTATAAAAACGCGTGGCTTTAGAGTTCACCATTGACACCATGTTGTAAATATCATTGCCAAAAGTGGCAGTGATAAGCACACTCAGATCAAATCCTCTATATGAAAATGTATTTGTGAAACCACCGAATAATTTTGGCCATGGATTGCCAATAAAGGTCTCATCGTTGAAATCGATCTTGCCATCGTTATTGATGTCTCTGTACTTCACATCTCCTACCCATACTCCGTTAGCAGGACTTGTAGGCAGCCTGGCTCCGGTATTGGTAACCCTTACCGGGCTATTATTGATTTCTTCAATAGACTGGAAAAGGCCCTCGGCAATATAACCGCGGAACAACCATGGCTGCATACCCACAGCTGATCTTTGCGTCCATGTTTGAGAATAGCTGTCATACCATGTTGACACACGATCTACAACAGCCGTTTGCGAATAGAATTTTTCAATATCAGTTTTGAAGCTTGATAAATTCAGGTTGGTTTCCCATTTGAAGTTTTTATTTCTTACGTTGACCGTATTGATGGTAAGGCCCCATCCCTTGGTTTTAAGTTCGCCAATATTTACCCTTGGGTTACCCACTGCTCCCTGACCACTTGTACCCATATAAAATGGCAGCGGATTATCCAGCAAGAGGTTATTGGTATTCTTGATATAATAATCCGCCTCTACGGTGATCCTGTTGTTGAGGAATGCGATATTGATACCAACGTTATCTGTTTTAGTTTCTTCCCATTGTAATTCCGGGTTACCATATCGTGCAGGCAAAAATCCGCTTCCAAGCCCGGAAATGCCAGAGCTCAAAGGAGAATAAATGCCGGCCCCGCCACCCTGGTTACCGGTAAGGCCGGTTTCGAAACGCAGCTTCAGTTCATTAATAGCTGGTATGTTGAAGAACTCTTCCTGGGAAACCCTCCACGCAACAGAAACAGAAGGGAAAGAACCCCACTTGTTCTCAGGTCCGAAATTAGCAGAACCATCGCGTCTGTACGTTCCCGTTAATATGTAACGATTATCAAAATTATAATTGATCCTTCCTAAATATGATTCCATAGCCCATTCGCCGGAACCACCACCATTGGTGCCCGGGGCTGCACCGGCAGCAAGATCAAAAATGTCATTTGTAAGAAAGCCTGAACGGCTGGCGCTCACGTTCTTCCATTTAGATTCCTGCGATTCATGACTCACCATTACAGTAAAGCTATGGTCGCCAAACTGCTTGTTATATTCAAGGAGCTGATTGAAGTTCCAGTAAGTACTCATTCCAACAAATTCGCTTAGCGTAGCCGAAGTATTCTGAGCCCAGCCAATTTTATAGGTAGGGTTAAAATACATGGAGTTGGAATAATTGATATCTGTATTGAAAGAAGATCTGAATACAAGGCCTTTGGCAAGATTTAATCCCAGGTTAAGGCCGCCCCAAAACTGTCTTCTCCTGTTGTTATTAGATCTCAGGCTTGCAATGGCAACCGGGTTAACAGGAGCAAATTGGTTGCCCCCATTCACATCATCTCCCCCGCCCCATGCACCATTCAAATCTTTTACAGGAATCTGAGGAGTGATCTGTAAAGCGTCGGAGATAACACTTTCAGAGCTCGTTGTGATGGTTTCCATTGTTTGACTGAAACTCAGGTTGGCACCGAGACTGATCCACTCTCTTGGTTTATTATCCAGGTTCATTCTAAAACCATAACGGTCAAAACCCGAACCTATAGCCACCCCTTCCTGTTTCAGATATTCACCCGACATATAATACTGGGTATTTGCAGTTCCACCACTAACGCTTAGCTGGTGTTTTTGCATAGCTGCGTTGTTAAACAATTCTCCCTGCCAGTCAGTTCCTGTGCCTAATATAGAAGGATCCAAAAACTCATTAGGAGTAGTACCGCCTGCTAATGCATGAAACTCTTTACGCATCTGGGCATATTGGCGCAGGTTCATTACCGGCAGATTTTTTGGAGGCGTCTGCAGATTATACTGGAAATTGTAATTCAGCTTTGCTTCACCTGCTTTTCCTCTTTTGGTAGTTATCAAAAGAACTCCATTGGTAGCACGGGAGCCATAAATTGCCGTAGCAGATGGGCCTTGCAACACCTGTACATCTTCAATATCCGAAGGGTTCAATGAAGACAAGGGGTTTGAAGAGTTAGTAGTTCCTCCACCTTGCAGTTGTACACCATCAATAACATAAAGTGGTTCCGTATTGCCGCTAATGGTGCTTATACCACGTATGTTCACAGAAATGCCTCCGCCGGGCTGACCTGAATTTTGCGTTACATAAACACCCGCAGCCCTGCCCTGAATGGCTTGTTCAATAGTAGTGTTCACGGTTTTTTCAATCTCTTTCGATCCAACTGATGTTTGCGCAGTAGTAAGATTTACTCTTCTCTCTTTGCCGTATCCAACAACAACAACATCAGTGAGCGTGCTGGAACCCGGGACCAACGAAACTGATAGGTTGTTTCCAGAGCCTATTGAAAGCTCTTTCGTTTCCATTCCAACAAAAGAAACCAATAAAGTTTTAGCATTAGCAGGAACGCTAAGCGTAAAATTGCCATTTGCACTGGTAACCGTCATTACTTTAGTTCCCTTGACAGCCACAGTAGCTCCCGACAAGGGCGCTCGCTTATCATCTGTAACAGTTCCGGTAATGGTGCGTTGGGCAAATGCGAGTGAGCAGGTGAATGTTGCGAACAGCAAAACAATCACTCGAAAGAGTTTGTTCCTCATACAGCAAGTTGTTTAATTACGATACTAATTTAGGGGTTTTGTTTATAAATGCAACCGATTACATAAAGAATTTGAAATTTTTCTTACTTTAGTGCTCTATCCTTCCACGTAAACGATTGTATGAGTAATGAAAAAGAAGTCACCATCTATGATATCGCGCGGAAACTCAACATTTCTCCGGCAACGGTAAGCCGTGGCTTACAGGACCACCCAGCTATAAGTAAAAAGACTAAAAAAAGAATTACAGAAGTAGTAGAGGAACTGGGTTATCGTTCCAACCATTTTGCCCGGAATCTCAGGCAGCAGAAAACCAACACAATTGGTGTAATTGTGCATGAACTGAAAAGTAATTTTATAACCTCAGTATTGGCAGGGGTAGAAAAAGTAGCGACCGAGGCGGGATATGATCTGATCATCACTCACTCCTCAGAAAGTTCTGTAAAGGAAGCGGCAAATGCCCGCAACCTGTTCAATAAACGGGTGGATGGGCTTTTGGCCTCGCTGTCCTTTGACACGCCAAACCTTGATCACTATAAATTATTTACTGAAAAAGGGGTGCCCATCATCTTCTTCGACCGGGTAGAACAAGACGGAAATAATACGGTAGTCATAATTGATAATGCACGTTGCGGATATATAGCAACCGAACATTTAATAAATCAGGGATGCAGGAAAATCGCGCATGTAACAGCCAGCCTGCAAAGAAATGTTTATTCCCAACGGTTTAAAGGATATAGTGATGCCTTGTATGATAACGGCATCGAAGCCAATGCAAATTATCTTGTGATTGGCGACCTTAGTGAAAGTACCGGGATCAGTGCTGCCGAACAAATATTGAAGATGAATCCAAGGCCCGATGGCGTTTTTATTACCAACGATTTTGTTGCAGCTGTTTGCATGAAAAAACTCAAAGAACACGGCATCCGCATCCCGGAAGATATTGCAGTGGTTGGATTTAACAACGACACCATCGGAAAATTAATTGAGCCCTCGCTTACAACTATCAATTATCCGGGAATAGACATCGGCGAAATTGCTGCCCGTAACCTTATCAATCATTTGAAAGGTATTAGTGATTTAAGTCATACCAATACAATAATAGTGCGGTCAGACCTTATTATCAGGGAGTCCTCACTGAAGAAGGGATAAAATGCTTTAATTAAAAAACTCCTTATCATCATAAGGAGTTTTTTAATTCTGGTTCTTCAGGCGATATTTTTATCCGCTTTTAAATATAACGGTTAATGATATTTTCAAGCCACTCCTGTCTTCCGCTTCTTACTTCCGGTTCTCCATTCTGAATAGCGTAGTCGCGAAGATCTTCGAGAGAAAGTTTTCCATTCCGGTACTCCCTACCCTCTCCACTATCATAGCTGGCATACCGTTCCTGCCTGAACTTTTTATATTCAGATTTCTGCAATATGGCATCAGCTGTAATCAAGGCACGGGCAAATGAGTCCATACCACCTATATGAGCATGAAACAAATCGGAAGGGTCTGTTGAGTTACGGCGAATTTTCGCATCGAAATTTACACCGCCGCCCTGCAATCCACCTGCCTCCAGGAAGATCAACATGGCTTCTGTAAGCTCGTTCAGATTATTAGGAAACTGATCAGTGTCCCACCCATTCTGGTAATCACCTCTATTGGCATCAACTGAACCCAATACACCCGCGTCTGCCGCGGCCTGCAGTTCATGTGTAAAGGTGTGCCCGGCCAGGGTTGCATGATTTACTTCGATATTGATCTTAAAATCATTTATCAGATCATACTGACGCAAGAATCCGATAACTGTTTCCACATCGTAATCATATTGATGCTTTGATGGTTCTCCGGGTTTTGGCTCAATGAAGAAAGTTCCGGTAAAACCATTTCTTCTTGCGTAGTCTTTAGCAGTGTGCAGAAAACGCGCAAGGTTCTCTTTCTCCTTTTGCATATTGGTATTCAACAGGCTCATGTAGCCTTCACGTCCGCCCCAGAATACATAATTTTCACCGCCCAATTCAATGGTTGCGTCCAATGCTGCTTTTACCTGTGCGCCGGCATGTGCCAGCACGTGAAAATCAGGATTAGTGGCCGCTCCATTCATATAACGGCGGTGAGAAAACAAATTAGCAGTACCCCAAAGAAGCTTAACACCTGACTCCTGCTGTTTCATTTTGGCATATTCAACCATTGTGTTCAGCCTTCTTTCATTGTCCGCGATGTCATCAGTATAATCTACTACATCCACATCGTGAAAGCAGTAGTAAGGAATACTAAGCCTGGTAATGAATTCAAAAGCCGCATCCATTTTTGCATGTGCTTTTTCGATTGGGTCATTATAGTTGTCCCAGGGGAAAATATGGGTAGGGCCTCCGAATGGATCAGTTCCATCACCATTGAATGAATGCCAGTAGGCACAGGCAAACTTAAAATGCTCCTTCAATGTTTTTCCGGCTACTATTCTGTTTTCATCGTACCACCGGAACGCAAAAGGATTATCACTTTCCAACCCCTCAAATTTAATCTGGGGTATACTTTTAAAATAAGATTTGGTTTGTGCTGTTATCATTATTTTATGCTTGAATTATTAGATCACACGCTTAGTTACCGGCACTGTTATTTTCCTTTCAATGCTTTCAGGAAACTGACATAAGCAGGCTTCCAGCCATAATTTACATCATACAACAGGGGATACTCAAGGCCATTTTTATAAAGCCAGCTCGTATTGTCTGTGAGGCCCCAAACAGTGATACCTGCCCGCTGAGCCACAGGTACATATTTTAAATAGGAATTTACTACATATTTATACATGGCAGCCTGGCTTGCCAATGCAACCGGCCCGGGTGGAACACCAGCCGCACCCCCATTACCAGATAAAACATCCAACTCCGATATTCTGATCTTCAACCCGGTTGCAGCCAGCTTTTGCATCATTTGGTCAATACCGGCAAAAGAGCTATTGCTTGATATATGCATCTGGCTGCCGATCCCATCCACTTTCGCACCTTTCGATTTTAATTCTGCCACGAATGCGATAAGCGAATCCAGTTTCCTGGAACTTGACTCCAGGTTATAATCATTGATGTATAGTAAAGCAGTATTGTCCGCGGCCTTTGCATAATTGAATGCTTTCAATGCATAGTCGCGTCCCATATAGTGCGACCAAACAAAAACATCGTTTGCAGCACCGGTATTTGTATTGTTCCTGATATTCCCATCTTCTGCAAAAAGTTCGTTTATAACATCCCAGGCACGCACCTTGGCCTTAAAGTGGTCGACCATTCCCGTTACATACGTATTTAAGGCCTGATCCAATAAGGCGACAGTTCCCGGACCTCCGGTTGAAGAAATAACTTCCTTCACACTGGCGTCATCCACAAAATAAGTGTTGGCCACTTGTCCCATGTCAAACAGAAACCGGGTTTGAGTGGTTGTTGCAGTAATGGTCCAACTGATGTTTTGCCATGATGTGCCTATAGTTTGGCCATCCTGGTATTGTGCATTGGCATTATTCTGATCTGCCGTCGAAATCCGAATAGAGCCATTGGCCGCAGTAGCTTTTACCCAATAGCTGAAAACATATTGTTTGCCTATAGTGGTTGCTACCAGGGAGCTGGCTACCTGAACACGCCATGGATTGCCTGCATAAGCAACGGGGTTGACCACTTGCATTGAACCGGTTCCACCGTGTGCATCAGATGCTGCGGTAATGGATGCAGTGCCCGCAGGATCCCCGGTATTGAAAATACTCCAGTTGGTAAGGCCAGACTCGAAACCCGGGTTGGGAAGCATTTCAGCGGATAATGTGAACGACGAGCTGATGAGGTTTTTTAAATACGTTGCATTTTGATTTTGATGCCACCCTAAAGTATGACCAAAAATATCCATGCTTCCTACCGCATTTACCAACTGGTCTGCAGTGGTAAAGTTGAGCGTCCCATTGCCCTGCACAATCGATCCGTGCTTCATGTTGTAATCAAAAGTAACCGCATCAAAATCACGCTTTACCGTTGCGCTGTACTTGGCATCGTTTAACATGGGCGTATAGGAAATAGCGACGCCGATAGGAAAGTCAGCGTAATTCTTAAGCGGAGCGGTGCTGTCCTCCGGCACCGTTGGCGGCGGCGGGGGTGGAGTTGGGCCTGGATCATTATTTTTCTTGCACGCAAAAAGAAGAAGCGTGAAACTGATCAGGCAAGCAGTGACTGTCCGGGATCTCCTGAACATGTTATCGTTATGATTAAAAAGTGATAAGTAGGCTGTTTGATGAGCTAATTTAGGGACAAAAATCAATAGTGCAACCGATTACGTAATTTTTGGGTAAAATAAATTCGCTTCCTGATTATTCTTAAGTGTGTAAGCGATTGTGTGCATTTGCGAGGCTCTACCTATAGATTTTGAAGGTTAGACAATTATGTTGGCAGTGGGCGAGGGACACTCTATTAAAACAAAAAGGCCCAGCATTGCTGCAGAACCTTTAAAGTTGTGGAGAATATCGTCCCGATAGCTATTGGGATAACCGCTTATCTCTTGAATGTAAGCACCTTTTTTAGAACTTACATTTCCAAGGCTTTCTAAATAAGGTTTTTAGCGATAGGGAACAAGCGCTAATATTAGAGAAATAAGGACAGCGCAATACATATATAGAATCACTTGTCAACACTTTTGGCATTAATTATTCTCAATCGGCAAAGATGGAAGCCGAAATAATTATCTTTTCAATCTCTTATTTTTTAAAAGTAGCAGAGGCATTATAGGTGACCCCGACTGAGCTATTAGCGTAAAAAGAAAATTTCGTACATTTCTCCTACAAACCCACCTTTCTTGCTAAGTCACTAAACCAAACTAATTCTATGAGAATTGATTTAACCCAGCCATTTTCGGAAGGAGTAAATAACCTTATAACATGGAGAGCTAGGTACTCAAAATTTGAATATCCATTTAAGGTTGTTCAAAACATTTTTTATCGGCAGTATACGATGAATTCCATTTGGGCATCACAGCTTGATAACGCTTTTGAAAAACTAAAAGGCACAGAAACAGATATAATCAAAGCATTTCAAAAAATTGAGAAATAATACTCAATTGCTTCACAAAAATTCACCCTTGGAAATACATTAATTGATTTAATGAATAGAAAGGAAGATGTTGGAGGATTAAATTATGCAAATAATCTTCCCTTAATTTCACGGGGTCAAAGCGGTGACAATGCAGCTATCGAAGAACTTGAATTTACATACCTATATTATTTGCTTTGTAACAAGTCTGCAATTATGTGGTCAGCCTTTGGCAGAAAAGGATTTTCTCGCATAGATGCCATTGCACAAGTTACAGGAGCAGTAATCGAATATAAACAGCAAATTACTTACAGTTCGATACTTAATATTTTAGGACAATTAGGAGTATCGCAAAAGATGAATACTCTATATTCCCCCCGATCTAATTTGTTTTAAAT
>JBAVMD010000562.1:0-14878 GCA_049689695.1 Chitinophagaceae bacterium
CAGCAATACGAGAGATGAATGGAATAGTCTTTTGTTGCAGACGCACCTGCCCAGCAGAGGATTTCTTTTATCTAAAACGATAGAAGAAATAGAAAACATATTGCCACCCTATTTTGTACAGGTAAATCAATCGTGCATCATCAATGTAAAAAGAATAACAGATACCGGAAAAGCGGATTATCAATTCTACATCGGGGAAGATTCATTCATTATTGCCGAACCCTGGCGCGAGAGCGCCATGAAAGTGATCCGGCTTTTCCTTGACGACTCCCGCTTCTGGATGATAAGACGCTGATCAGCAATGCCCCAGCAGCCAATATATCAATACAAAAACTACGATAGTTCCAAGGCAACCACCACCCCATTTGTAAGCACCATAGCCTGCCAGTAATGTTCTGAGCCAATTTTGCATAGTAACCCTTTAATCATACTATAGAAAAATTTATGCCAGCGGTAAGGGTAAGGCACAAGGGACAAGGGACAAGAAGCAAGTAAAGCTCTAAGCATTAAGACGGCTCACCTCTTTACTTGCTTCTTGTCCCTTGTGCCTTACTCCGTCAATAGCCTGGGTTTTGCGAAATAACTAGCGTAGTATTATTATCTATCTCCCTTTGCGGTATCGGCAGAAGCAACCGGTCTTTTGTAACATTCGATTGCAGTTCTGCCAACGTAGGTGTAGGCGGAGTGTACAACCTGTAATGCGATTGGTATTCTCTTGCAAAATGATCTTTGATAGATTGCTCAGCTGTGATGGTGGTTAGCGTTGTGTTGAACCGCAGCAGATCAAAGAAGCGCTGGTTCTCAAATGCGAACTCTATCTTTCTTTCTCTCGATAAAGCCTGTTCGAACAACGCAATAGTATTTACCACTGCAGGATCGAGCGCAGGCAACCCCGCACGCTGGCGCACCTGGCTGATAAGCTGCAGGCTGTTCGCTGAAAATCCCTGCGCTTCTGCCAGCATCAGCAATATATCTGAATAACGTAAGATCGGCCAGTCGTTCTCGGCATCATCAGTAATAACAACCGGTGAAAAGAATTTCTTTACATATAATTTGGCCGCGGTGCCTGTGCCATAAACACCAATCAGTGTAGGCTTGCGTGCATCGCCATTGCTAAGTGTATCAATATCAGCAGTGGGATAGTTCAATCCATCTCCATCGCCGTTAATAACAGCTGAGCCACTTCCGAGCGGGGCAAATGTGTTAGCGAAAGAAGATCCTAAACCAATACCGCCGGCTTTGTATCGTACAGCAAACAAAATTTCTGCATTCATTTCATTGCTGATGGAGAACACGCTTGCATAATCGTTCAGCAATGCATAACCGCTGTTGGAAATTACATCCTGCAACAAAGTGATAGCTTCTGCTTTGCGGTTAAGGGTAAGGTATGCTTTAGCAAGCATTCCTTTTGCCGCCCAACTGGTAGCCCTGCCCTGGTTGGCCGCAGCTATCTGTGTATATTTAAGCGCGCTCATATTTGCCGCGCCTGTTTTAAGGTCAGCTTCTATCAGTTTGTAAATATCCGCAACCGAGGCGCGGTTCATTTGCTTTGCTTCAGCAGGTGAAATTGGCTGATGCACCAGGAACACGCCACCAAACAGGCGAACAAGATTAAAATAATGATAGGCCCTGATGAACATCGCTTCGCCTGCTAATTGTTTACGGTCAGTTTCTGAGATCGGGATCTCAATTGCCTGAAAATTCATAGCGCCCGAGGCAGGATCATACACAACACCCAACTTCTGCAATACAATGTTTGTGTTTCGTATGTTGTTATACGTTGCAAGCCAGTACTGGTAAAGCCCCTGGTGTGAAGTGCTTGGAATGAACATGTCGAGATCGCTCAGATCACGATTGGTTGATGCAGTGCTGCCTGGCTGCCCCTGTTTTGAATTATCGCTGCGCAGCTCTGTAAGCTGCCACTCGTTCAGTAACGAGCGCTGCATGCCATTGTAGCAACCGGTGAGCGCCGCGCGAACTTCATCAAGATTGGAGTAATAAGTTCCGGTGTTCAGGTTCGACTGCGGGTACAGATCGATCACCTTTTTGCACGAGAACAAACCCACACAGCAAAGCAGCATAATATATTGAATGCGTTTCATGCTGAATATTTTTATTTTGTTAGAAGTTAACATCGATACCGAATAAATATGTTTTAGGCATCGGGAAGCTGCCTCTCTGGTAACCATCTACCAACGGCGTATTGTAAGGTCCTGATGTGAACCTTGCTTCAGGATTGATACCCCTGTAGCCATCTGCCGTTTTGAAATAGAGGTTCTGCGCAGAGAAATAAAATCTTGCAGAGCTCATGCGGATCGCTTTCGCCCATTTAACAGGCAGAGTGTAACCCACTATTACTTCACGCAAGGCCATGTAAGAAGCATCTTCCACAACATAATCCGTCAGCATCCAGTTAAAGCCAACTGTTGAATAAGGCGTTTTGCCATCACCCGGAAAGGCGGGGCTCAGCCAGCGATTTTTATTGTAATTTTTGTTGTACCGTTTTGTTTCGTTGTAGTTAGGATCGCCGTTGACGAGAGAGCCTCCGCTTACACCCTGCACCATAAAACTCAAGTCCCAGGCCTTGTAAGAAAGATTATTGGTGATGCCCCATGTAAAATCAGGATACGGAGTACCCAGTGGTATGCGATCATCTGCATCTATCACTTTATTTCCGGTAACATCTACCAGTTTCAAACCACCGGGAACAAACAGGTTGCTCAAGCTGCTGGTTAAGCCGGCCGCTCTTGCAGCGTCAATTTCAGCCTGTGAAAGCCATACGCCATCCGTTTTGTATCCGAAGAACTGTATCAAAGGATCTCCTACCTTGTTCATGTAAAGCTCTGTTCGTTCACCCTGGTTCAATAAAAATGCTTCGCTGCCCAATTCAATTATCTTATTCCTGGTGCGTGCAATGTTAGCAGAGGTGCTCCACTTGAAATTACGCTTCCTGATATTGTTGGTAGTTAATTCCACTTCATAACCCCTGTTCCTCAGGCTTCCGATGTTGTTCCAGGTAAGCGGAACACCGGTAAATGCCATGGCGGATTGACGCAGCAGCAACTGATCTGTTTTTGATTGATAATAATCAACCGAGATCGTGATGGCATTGTTCAGGAAAGACATGTCTGCACCGAAGTTGTATTGAAACGTTCTTTCCCAGGTGATATCCTGGTTAGAAAGAATGTCACGCGAAGGGACCTGGCCGGAAGTAACTGTTCCTGTTCCTGTACCAAAAGGATAATTAGCTGCATACAACAGGTCAACAAATGCAAAATCCACAATGCGGTTGTTGCCTGTAGCGCCATAGCTGGCTCTCAGTTTGAAATTATTCCACCAGTCAAGCTTTTCCATGAATTTCTCTTCGGTCACAATCCATCCGAGGGAAACCGATGGGAACGATCCCCATTTTTTTCCCGGTGCAAAATAAGAGCTTCCATCAGCGCGATAGCTTGCAGAAAGCAGGTACTTATTTTTAAAGCTGTATGTAAGACGGCCAAGATAAGAAAGCAATCCGATCTGGTTTTTCAGGTTGAATGTATTGGCCTGATCGATCTGCAGCGCGGTATTGAGTGTAGTAATATTATCACTGGGATAATCAAGACCGGTAGTCTGCTCATCCTTTATATGTGTCTTCTGCGCCGTGAACCCAGCCAGAATATTGAGCGAATGGTCTTTGATCTGCCTCGTATAATTCAGCGTGTTTTCTGAAAGCAGGTCAATGAAAAGGCGGCTATTGTATACTCCGCGGTTCACATCGCCATCCTTGCTTGAATTACGCTTAGCAAAATCGAGCGCGGTAGTGTAGTTCACGTAAGCGCTTGCCAGTGTTTTGAAATCCAATCCCGGCATGATGTTGAACGTGAGATCACCGGAGCTCAGCACGCGGTAATCGTTAGAAGTGATGGTGCGGGTTTCCATGATGGACTTCGGCGTATTGTTCGCTGTATTAAAAGGGTCTAATGCGGCGGTATTCGTCCAGATGCTTCCATCAGGCATCATTCCACTGTACACGCGACCGTTGAAATGCCGTGCCTGCGCAAAATCACCGGGTTTTATGTTGGCCCATTGTGAAACCTGGCTTACAAAAGCCGCAGTGGTAGCATTGTGATAAACAGGAAGGAAAGACTGGAAGCGAACAAAATCGATATAGTTCACTGAAGGTCTTTCTCTTTTGATATAAGAAGGATTTATATTGAATGACAGCTTCACTCTTTTGCTCAGGTCTACATCCAGCTTGGTGCGCAGGCTGAACTTATCGTACTCGCTGTGATACATCATTCCTTGGTCGCGCTGGTAGCCGCCGGAAATATAATACTTCACATCTCTTCTGCCGCCTGATACATTCAATTGCAAATTGCGCACAGTTGCAGTACGTAAGGCTTCCCGCTGCCAATCTGATCCAACACCGCCGAGGATAACGCTTTCCACTATGTACGCGGCTCTTTCATTGTTTGCTATGATACCTGTTCCGGTCGGCGGAGGTATGCCTGGGTCTTTGGCTTTTAATGATGCCTCGTAAAAAAGCAGGTTAGTGTACTCTGTGGTGCTCATCATCGGGTAAGTTTCATACGCGATCTTTGCACCACTCGAAAACTTGATGCCGTATTTAGGTTTGTCTGCCTTGCCTTTTTTTGTGGTCACAATAATAACACCGCTTGCTGCGCGGGAACCATAAATAGCAGCAGAAGCCGCATCTTTCAGAACCTCGACAGATTCAACATCGGCCATGTTCACAAAAGCAAGTCCGTCCGGCACCGGGTGTCCATCTACCACCACCAGCGGATTGGCGCCTGCATTAATGGAGCTGATGCCACGTACTCTTATCTTGGGATCGGCTCCCGCTTCTGACGTAATATTTTGTATCTGCACGCCGGCGATTTTTCCCTGCAAGGCCTGGTCTAATCGCGAAACGGGTGTTTCATCCAGCTTTTCATTCCTGAATTTTGAAATAGCCCCGGTAAGGTGCGATTTCTTTTGCGTGCCGTAGCCTATCACTACTACTTCGTCCATGGCGGCAGGATTTACCTGCAGCGCAATATCAATTGTATTGCGTTCGCCAACACTTATGGTTTGCGTAAAATAACCGATGTGCGAAACCACCAGCGTTTTTACGGCAGCGCCAATACTAAGGGAATATTTTCCCTCTGCATCGGTAGTAGCCGATGCAGGTTTTTTATCGGTAGCGGTAATGGTAACGCCAGACAGCGGTTCACCGGAAGCGCCATTGGTGATCTTGCCGGTGATGGTCCTGTTTTGTGCAGAGGCAAAGCTTGCCAGCATTAGCAGCAACGTGGCGAGCGAGAGGCATCGTATCTTTATCATACGGAGCAGTTTTAAAAAATGGTGATCGTTATCAATATAAAAGTTGAATTCTTAAACGTTGCGCTTTATCTGCCGCAATACTCTTAATTCCTGCCTCACATTTCTTGCACGCATATCTTGCGGCACCTTCCTTCAGCATCAGGAAACTTTCATCGTAATTAAAATCCTTGATCTGCTGACCATCCCATTGCTTCTCCTGCAACAGGTAAGGCAGTATCTGTTCAAATCCTTTTTTCAATGATTTTCCTGAAGGCGATGTATAATTCCACAGGTCGATGTTTGTTTCCTCAGCCATCTGTGCAATGGTGAAAAATGCATCCAGCACAAAAACGGTATAGTGGAATGAAGTAGTTCTTTCCATTTCACGCGGAAAACGGCCTGCATCATCCATTTGCTTATCGAGCCTTGTCATTGCATTCTGCACGATCTTTTTTGCCAGTTGCATGCTGTCTATGAACAATGCAAGCGAAAGTCTTTGCGCATCATACCAGGCGCCATGATTATTGGGTGCATCCATTTCATCTTTTCCAATGGGGCTTGTCTGCATCCAGTGAAGGAATTCAGAAAACCATTGCTGCATGCCTTGCTGGTCGCGCGGTTTCCAATAATTGCTTCCCTGCAGCAATCCGATGGCATCAACTACTTTGATGAAGTGCCTTGAATCTATCAAGCCTGCACCGCGACCTGTATTCACCCCTTTGATAGCCTGTGCAAAATTCAGGTTGGGATTCATGCGTGTAGCAGTATCTAAAAACCACACACGCAATAATGTTGCTGCATGCCCTGCGTAAGAAGGATCGTCAGAAAAGTACCACGCAAGCGCCAGCGTATGCACTGCATCACACAGCTTAGGCATATATTCTTTGTCTTTATACTCCTGTACTTCCGGGTTGGTTTGGCCGTCTTTGCGTATATAAGGCAGACCGTCTGCCTTTGCAGGATCGGGCCAGTGATAAGGCGCAAGGCTCATGTAATCGTGCTTATTGCCGCTGGGCGGGTTATTCTTCTTTTCCATAACGCTAACCGGGCCATACTGCAGCGCTTTGTCGGCATCTTTAAGCAATTGCTTGTAAGCAGGCAATATGTTAGGATCGCTCCTGTTGATCCTTGCCTTAGTATTCTTTAATGAATACATGTTCAAGGCAAACGCAAACGGTCCGCGAGGTGCAGGGTCCGCTGTTGCCTGCATGCAAAAGCACGCAACGAACATCATGAAAAAAATAAACTTTAAAGGCTTCATTTTATCACATTAATACTTTTTAAAAATGCAATGATCTCTTTATTGAGGTCTGAGTTCTGTTCTTTCGTAAACTTGCCATGCAGGCCTCCGGGTATGGTAATGAAATTTGTTTTTACACCTGCATCCTGCAATTTTTTATGAAGCGCAACGGAATGCTGGTAAGGAACTGTGGGATCAGCATCACCATGAACAATGAAAATGGGCGGACTGTTTTTGTTTACATAATTAATAGGTGAAACTGATCTGGCAAAAACTTCATCCTTTGCTTTACCCCCTAACCATTGTGTGGCTGATTTACTGGTACGATCAGTGCCGTAGGCCCAATCCCAAACATCAACAATGCCATATTTGTCAATGATGGCAGCAACTTTAATATTATCAGTCCCCATGCAGTTGTTATCGAACCGATGATCGTTGCCCAGCAATCCTGCCATCAGCGCAAGATGTCCTCCGGCGCTGCCACCCATCACTACAATACGGTTTACATCAATGTTTAGCTGCTTTGCATTCTTTATCAAATAGATCAATGCGCACCTGGCATCTTCAACTGCCGCCGGCGCCGGGGCAACCTGGCTGAGGCGGTAGCCAATATTCGCTACTGCAAACCCGGCCTTGAAGAAAGTATTGAAACCTGTCTGCGATTCTTTCACTCCTTTGTTCCATCCGCCGCCGTGAATATTGATCACTACCGGTGAAGGACCATTGGATGAAGGTGGAAGATAGAGGTCCATCTTCCCTTCCCAATCTGCCGCGCGGGTGTAAACCACGTTGAGGCTGGCTGTAAAACCTACGGGATATTCAACAGGTTTGTAAACAGTATCTGTTTGCGCAAAAGCAGCGCAGGCAACAAAACAGAAAACTATCCATCCAAAAATCTTCTTACCCATGATATTTTTTTATCGAATGATATTGATGACCTTTTTCAATTCTCCATTTCTTCCATACACATACACGATGTACGTTCCTGACAGCTGTGATTTCACAGGCAGATCAAAGTTGATGAAGCCCTGCGGCAGAAATACATTTCGCTTCACCAACGGACTGCCATTGATATTGTACAACACAACATCTGCCAGGTCAGGTTCAGGTGAATATATTTTTACCGTTAGAACATTCGCACTGCTGCGGTATACCTGTATGTTTGATTGTGAAGTGCCGGTTAAAGGCAAAATGGTAAGCCTTCCATTTACATAAATAAAATTATAGTTTGCCGATACTCCGTTAGCCGGAGTAATGATGTAATAACCTGGAGCCGATAAAGCAGTAGCCGTTGTAGTTGCTGTTGGTTGCGTTGCAAGAACGCTTGCGTTTTCACCGCTCACAAAACCGGTATATATCAACCTGAAAACAGGATTGGCCTCACCAGGATTTCTTGTAGTATCTGCTGCACGCACTGTGAGGTTCGCCTTGTTCACTGTAAGTGTGCGCGAAACATTCGCTGCAGGAAAGAAAAGAGAATTGCCCGCCTGCGAAGCTGTGATGGTGGTAGTACCTGCACCAGTAATATGAATAGTGCTTCCTGAAACGGTTGCCACTGCAGGATTGCTGCTGGTGTACGTAATAGGAATGGTATTGTTGGTGCTGGTAGCGCCTGCCGCAAAATCAGCATTGCCATAAGTTTTAGCGGCCAATGCGTTGAACGTAATGGTTTGTGTTTGCCTTGGAGCAACTGTTAACACGCCATTGGTGAATACGATATTATAATTGGCTGCTGTTGCACCGGCAGGAACTATCGGGTAAGTGCCGGGCGGTGAAGTTGTGACTGCAGTAGTAGTAACAGTAACAGGCGTTGTAAGCACTGCGGCTGTTTCGCCATAAACAAAACCTGAATAAGTTACCGTGAACGCGGGATTGGGATCACCTTCAGGCTTTGATTTATCATCAGCCTTTATCGTAAGCGTTGCTTTATTCACCGTAAGCGTTTGCGTAACATTCGCAGGAGGATAGAATCCATCGCCGGCCTGTGAAGCGGTAATATTGGTAGTGCCTGTTCCCGTGATATGAATATTACCATTCACAATGGTTGCAACAGCAGGATTGCTGCTGGTGTAAATAATGGGTTGTGTTGTATTAAGACTGATAGCGCCGCCGTTGAAATCTGCATTGCCATAAGTTTTATCAGGAATAGGATTGAAAGTGAACGATTGTGCCGGTGGCTTTGCGCCAACCGCAAATGCACCGAAAGCGCTGAAGTTTGAATTTGCAGTGTTCGTACTGTTGTTGCCTGTACCTGTGGGCAGCGACCATCCGGGATTTTGATTGGTAATGATGCCTATTTCTGTATTGTTGAGCGTACTGAAAGTAGAACCTTCCAGCGCCTGGTCCCATTGCAACTGCAGATCTGCTGCACCACTTCCGTTCACCAACTTAATATTCCACGCAGCATTTACCTTGGTTTGTTTTTGCGCGGCAGATAATTGAATGCCATTGGGTGTTCCATCCACGGTGATGCCTTCAAATACCGATGCAGTAAAATCAGCAACAGCAGCAGGATTTACCGTTGCAGGCAAATAATAATTGCTGCTGCCGATGGGAAATAATTTTGATGAACTGATGCCATCGTAACGGAACGTTCCCTGCGCGCCGGTTGAAGTATTTGCTTCGGTTATAAAATAATTGCTGCTGTTGAAATTGCCATTCACCGTTGCACCGGGCATAATTCTGATGGTGTCTGTTGTTCTGATAGTTACTTTGCCTGCATTAAGTTGCAATGCACCATGAATATTCACGCTTGCATTAGTAGTAGCCGATGCATTGAACTCCACCACCCCTGCATTTACTGCCGCAGTGCCTGAGCCGGTTGAAAGTCCGAAAGGTTTGGCCGTTGCCGCATTAATGGTATAGCTTGTTCCTGATTGGTATGTTTTTGTTCCGGTAACTACTACGGAACCTGCAGTAGAATCAAATCCATTTGCATTGGAAGTTGCCAGCAACGCGGTATCACTTTTAAATGTGAGTGGAACATTGCTTCCACCGGAAACGATGGGGTTTGATAAATTAATGGTAGCGCCGCCAGATGAAAACCCTACTATCGATGTATTGGGTGCAATGCCCGTTCCGGTAATAGTAAGCCCGTTGAGGTTTGCAAGCGCACCAACAGTTCCTGTTACCTGGTAAGAACCAGCAGTAAGATTTCCTGTAACACCGGTAGCAGTATTGTTTACCCTTGAAGTAAAACTACCAGCGCCGTTGATGTTATAAGTGTTGAAATTTATTTTACCGTAGATGTTTGTAGACGTGCCTACAGTTACATTCCTGTTCAAAGCTACTTCCGAATTATCGGAAACTGTAAGTGAAGGAATAACAATGCTTCCTGAACCTGAAATGGTTTGAACTCCGCTGCCACCCATCACAAGCACATTAGTGCTGCCTGCGGGTGCGCTGAGACTTCCGTCCACTGTAAGATTTCCAAACATTGCTGTTTGTCCGCTGCTGTGCGTGGTAAAGCCGCTGCCATTGTTGATGGTAAGGTTGCCAATGCGATAGATAGGTCCATCAGATCCCAATATTGCATTGTTCTCAACAATGATGTTACCAAAGCTTTTTGTATTGAAGAAAGAGCCAAATACAGTCGGGATAACATTGGTAGCGCGATGATACCAATTGCTGCCCGGAAGGAAATTGATAGCAGAGAAAGCTGAATTGTTTCCCATGGGGCTCCAGCCGCCTTCGTAATAAAGATTGGCGCCCGATTCAAACACTACCCATTTCTCAGTAGACTGTCCGTTGCTGCCAAAGGGATAAGAGTTGGTAGCGGAAGTGATGTTAGATGTAAAAGCCGACCCGCTTGTAAACACCAGCGAACCCGGCGAACCCGCAGTAGTATTCGTAATTCTGTGCTGCCCGTTGTTTGACATGCTGAATGCGCCACTCACTCTTCCGGTAGTACCAACGGCTAATATCATTTGCACGTTGCCATTGGTTAAAGTTGAATTTATACTCAGCGATGATCCCGCTTCAATAACAAGATCATCACCGGTACCGCTTCCGCGGATGGTGATGGTCCCTGTACCGCCTCCTGTGCGGGTAAACACAACCGATGCATTGCTCACGAGCTTGACCTGCCCGATAGAAAAAGAAGTAACAGTAGTTGTAACTGCTCCTGTTGCAGGAACAACACCACCTATATTACTTCCGTTGAACACGAGTATATCCGTTGTATCTGCAACGCTTCTTGAAGAGCCCGAACCATCCAGCGCCGTGTTCCAACTGGTGGCAGCAGTAATGCTGGCAGGCCCTGTACCACCTACCCAATAATAAGTAGTTTGAGTATAGCCTGTCAATAGCAACAGGCTAAAGCAAAAAGTGAGTAACAATGTTTTCATACAACAGCGTTTTTGGGTCTATCGTTAAAGGTTCTTTACCGGCCTCGATGTTACGTACCTGATGCACAGCCAACCCAGCGGCACCAGCATCGCAGCCAGTATAAAGAATGATGTATAACTTGTTTTAGTAATCGCCGGCACCAGCCAGGTAACTATCAATGTTCCTGCAACAGCTGCAGTTCCTCCCATACCCGCAACGGTGCCCACATTCTTTCCATGAAAATAATCTCCTGGTAATGTCTGAAGATTATTGATCAGGAACTGGAAACCGAAGAGCGTACCACTGATCAATGCAATGGCAACTTCAACATGCTCCTGCAAACGGTCAAGGTAAATGGCAATTGCAGCCAGGCATATCAGCATAATAATGCTTCCAATCAATATTGCATTCTTTCTTGCTTTGATGGCTGGTATGCCATTTTTAATTTGCCTGGATGAAAACATTCCGCCAGTGAGCCCGCCAATGGCCGCAAACAAATAAGGCACCCAGGCAAATGCACCCACTTGTTTGATATCGAACCCGAATTGTTCTTTTAAAAAGAAAGGAAGCCAGGTAACGAACATCCACCACACAGGATCTATGAAGAAACGCGAAGTAATGATGCCCCATGTATTCCTGAACTGCAGCAATTGCCTCCATGAAAACACCTGCACACCGGTATTGGCCGGCTTTTGATCAGGTGCATGGTCCAATATATGACGCTGCTCCTGCTCAGTGATCCAGGGATGCTTATCAGGTGTGTTTTTATTAACGATCAGCCAGGGAATAATCCATATCAGTCCCAGCACGCCAATGCCAATGAAAGTAGATTGCCAGCCAAAAGCAAGATACAGCGAAGCAATAAAAGGCGCAGCAACTACTGAACCCAGCGATGCTCCCGCACCAAAAATACCTTGCGCAATCGCACGTTCCTTTGCAGGGAACCATTCAGCATTGCTTTTTGCAGCGCCGGGCCAGTTACCCGCTTCTGTAAGTCCGAGAAAAAAGCGGAAGATATTGAACGAAGCAAGTGTTCTTGCTAACGCATGCAACGCAATGGAAATGCTCCAGCCTACAATAGAGATTACAAACCCCATCCTGGTGCCGATGGCGTCCATCAACTTGCCGGTAAGTGTTTGCCCTAATGCATAAGCGATCATAAAAAAAGTAGTGATCAGCTTCAAAGCATCTTTGCTGTCGGCTTCAGGAATACCAAAGTCTTTGTAGATGTATGGCCACAGGATATTGATGGCAGTACGATCAATGTAATTAATGATCGTTGCTACCGCAATCAGTCCGATAATGTACCACCTGAGCCCTTTGATCTTCATACTTATCTTGCTTCTTGTAACTTATTTCTTTCTTGTTCCTTGCACCTTGTGCCTTGTCCCTTGTGCCTTTTTTGTTTTGTCTACAAAACAAAATCTTCCCTCATCGGAGAAAACACATCAATCAGCACTCCGGCTTCCTGGCAAATACATCCATGCAGCACATTCGGCGGAATGTAATATGCATCGCCTGCCGTTAGCACCTTCTTATTGCCGTCTATCTGCACTTCAAAAATGCCGCTTTCCACGTGTGTTATCTGGGAATGGTAATGCTGGTGCAGCACACCAATGCCGCCCTTATCAAATTCCACTCTAACCAGCATTAGCTTGTCATCATACGCCATGATCTTTCTTTTCATGCCTTGCCCTACCGTTTCCCATGGGATCTCACGGCTCTCGATGAATACTTTTTGTGCTGATGTTGTTGACATATCTCTTTTAGGTTTAATTATTTTTCTGACCGCCGCGGGTCTGCTGATATTTAATATCATCAAAAACAGCAATGAACGGACCCGTCCAGCTGAGTTCAATATCGTTCCCGCTGTACTTGTGTTTTGCATCCGGATTGAAATCCGAATTGCATTGCATGATATACCGGGGTTTACCTGCTATATCAATCCGAACAATGGTATATTCTTCATCATTCTGCAACACGCGTATCTGTGATACTTCCGGCCGGGAACCTGAAGAAGATTCCATAGCCGCATCGTACCTACCGTGCATTTCAACCACATTTACAAATACACATCCTTTTCCGTTCTTACGCAGTATCCAGGAAGGCTCACGTCTTAAATTGAAATTGGGGTCATTGGCTCCAGTACGCGTAAAAAATATCCGGGTTGAATCGTCTGTAAGAGAAGAAATAGTATAATAGCTGCTTCCATTCAGAAAGGTAAGTTGCGACAACTCCTTTGCGCCAACAGCTTCTGCTTCTTTCCAAAGAAACTGGTAACCGTTCTTACTGCCCAGCGGCTCAAGCTTTTCCTTATTGGCCTTGTATGCAGCCGAAGTGCTGATGATCTGTCCATTGTAATGAAAAGGAAGATCGAATTGATGCGCATTTGGCGATAATACTCTAAAAACATCTACTGCAATTTTTTTCTTATTGTCCAATTGTAACAGGTAAACGGTGCGATGGAGCTGAACATTTTTATATGCATCCTTTGTTCTGGCGCTTACCGCCATTGTAGATGAATCAGCAATGCTGCTGAACAACAATTCAGGATGATGTTGTTCGCTTAATTTTTCATTGCCGTTGAAATGACTGCTTTCATCTACCACAACCGTATTGTGCGCGATGGTTTGCGCGGCATAAGCATCGTTCTCCGGCAAATAACGCCCACCGTATTTCTGCTCAACATTCACAAAACGAACAGAGCCATAATCCGTAAGTATCTCATTACCCCTATCAAACAAACCTATGTGCAGCTTGTCGAAATGTCCATGTGAAAGCCCGTGAGCAGTGTATTTATAAATCAGCGTAGTAAGATCATTCCCTTTTCCATTGCGCAACAGGCTGAGACCCCCTTCGTCCCCCTTCACTCCATCTTTATATTGCACCGATCTATAAGAATAATAAGCAGGAATATTCTTACCGGTAGCGATGGCGGCAGCAAGCGAAGCGCCGCCTTTGTTGAGCAACACGCGTTGTTGCTTTTTAGCTACAGCAAGCAAACCTTTGTCTTCTCCATAAACATTCCATGCTATGCTGATAGCCGTAACCAGTTCATTGGTAGTAAAATCTTTATCCTTAATGGCATCGTTCAGGGGAAAGAACTTTCCATCAAGATTGGTTTGCTGCAGCGTAGCCATCAACGCTTTTTGCAGAATGCGATCGCGTTGCTGGAATATTTTTAACTCAGGTCTTGCGTGCTGCAGTGCATTTGCGAAAATGTAATAAGGAAGAATGGCGTAGCGTGCATAATAAGGCCCCTCAGTATAATATCCATCGGGCGAATAAAGATTGTTCATCTGCGCAATAAATCCACTCTTTCCTGTTTTAGCTGTGCCGTACAGCGCCATATCAACATACTCTTTATTATCCGTGGCAATACCAACAAGACCTACGCCTGCACAGGCCCATACGCCATGATTATGTATAAGATCGAACCAGGTTTGAAGGTCTTTGGTAATATAATCCACTTCAGGTTTAAAAGCCCCATCTTCAATGGTCTTGCGCTCTGCGGCAGAAAATGCATTTCTTGTAAGATCGTAAGCCATGCCGGTGTACACCAGCCAGTTTGCATCGTTCAATGCCTGCCAGAAAATATGACCGGGTGAGCTGCTGGTAGCCTGCGGATGTTTTTTAAGTGTTGGATTCAGCACCGCATACTTCAGCAATATGTCTTTTACCAGCTTCGCATATTTTACATCGCCTGTGATATTGAACAATACGCCGCTGTTGAACATGAGCATGTAATTGCTTCTATGCCTGTCGTGCGTATAACCTCCTGCAGGATCTTTGGGAACAGGAACATCTACTGTTTTTCCAACCCATTCATCAACATCCTTCTTAATATCATTATAAGATTGCTGCAGCAGCGGGTATTTTGCAAGGCTTGCTTTAACTGCCGACGCTTCTGCCTTCGTAAAAAAAGTAAGAGGATGCTGCGCCCGTGTACAGGCAGCAAGCAAAAGCAGGCATATCGTTGTAAGCAGTCGCAAGGGGTTTGTTTTTGTG
>JBAVMD010000563.1:0-24101 GCA_049689695.1 Chitinophagaceae bacterium
CCCTGGTGCTTCTCCCCTGCCAGTTGCCCGTTTATCTTTACTTCGGTATCGGTCATTGACCCTTCAAAGACAATATTTATCTTTTTATTTTTCCACGAAGCGGGAACGCGGAAAGAATATTTGTACAATCCTTTTTCTTTTCCGCGAACGCTGTCTCTTGCAAATCCGTAATCGTATTTGCCAAATCCTTGTAGTTCCCAGCAGGACGGAACGGCAATGGTGCTCCATTTGCCTGAATTCATTCCGGCAGTGCAAAAGAATTCCCAGTTAATTGTCTGATCGCTGCCGGTGCCTGATAAATAAAGGCGTTCTGTTTGTTGCGATTTTAGCGTGAAGCCTAATAAAAAAATAAGCGATGCTATTGATAGCGGACGTTTCACGTAAAGACGCAAAGATTCGCAAGGGCGCAAAGGATCGTCGAATCTTTGCGTCTCTGCGTCTTCCTTTGCGTCTTTGCGTGAAATGCCCGCTACTATTTCCTGTTCATCTATTTCCACGCCAGAAAATTTTTTCTTCAGCGTCATCAACTTATAATTTAGTTGCTACCTGTTCTATTTTGTCCGATCTCCATATTTTCTTACCATCTACCCAAACCTGGAACCCTTTTCCTTTTTTATATTTCATTCCCGTCTTGTCCCAGATTATGGTAATGATCTTTCCGTGATACAACACATTATCGAGACAAAACCAATCCCATTTATCCTGCGGTAATAAAGGCTTTATTTCCAGCACATCATCGGCACCCGGACGCAATCCTATCAGACCTGTAATGATCAAATCATTGAAAGTAGAATGATTGTAATAACGGCTGCGCTCCTGGTCGCCCTTGAGCCAATAACCCGTTTTTTCATCTAGGTATTCACCGATGTATGGTCTTCCACGATAATACTGAGATTCCACATAAGTTTCCAGCAGGTTGAAATAATTGCTATCGGCTACTACATTCTGCGAATAATTATCAAACAGGTTTGCCATAGCGGTCAATGTTTGAGCAGTAGCGAAAGGCCATACTGCTCCATCCCATTCGCAGTTGCAACAGCCATGCGTACGGAATTGCGGATGACTTCTGTCCGCTGTAGTCAATCCGAATGGAGCGCAAAAGCTTTTGATGTCTGTAGCATATTGCCAGGCGCTGTTAAAACGCTCATCCGGCAAATTGAAGTACCATGGAATAAAGCCAATAGCTTCCCGCACATTGGCGCTGGTATCAGCTTCTTTCAACACTTCAAAAAAATTATGATTGGTATTCCAGAGTTTCGATTGGACCAATTGCTTAATGCTATCGGCTTTTGATGCATAAATCGTGGCAAGCTCCGTGCGGCCAGCCAGTGCGGCAATGCGTTCCAATCCTTTTGCATTGCCATACATATAACTGTTAATAGAAGGCCGTGCATTTTTTTCCCTTCTGCCACCGCTGATGGTTTCTTCCATGGCATCGCGCACATCGTATTGCCAATATAATCCGGATACAAGCTTTTTTTCTTTTTCCCAGGCTGCATAATCAGCCTCCAGGTCAGGGAACAGGTCTGTTATGAAAGCTTTGTTTTTATTAACGAGGTAGCGATTGTACAATGCATCGATGTTCCAGCTGCTGTAAAATCGCAGCTTGCTCATTGGCTTTCCGTTGTTGCCCCTATACCACACATGAATGTTATCGTCTAAGTATTTTTGATCGTGCAGCCACCTTGCTTCGTAAATGTGATGGCCTAATGCACTGCTGATAAGATTGTATTTATCTGAATAACTGCGCTGCACAAGGAACTCAGTAAACGCAAATCCTTTCTCTGTTTTCTTGATGTGTTTACGCAAAGTCCACCAGCGGTAATAAAACATCTCTTCGAAATTCTGCTGAGGGCATTCAAACAAAGGAATGTTTTGTTGCATCCAGGCCCAGGCGCTGTCGTTAGGAATGGCCTGTTTAATATTCTCATCTTCCATTTTGTTGAAATAATCAACATAATGTTTAAATGATGATGATTTTAATATCAATGGCTGCTTCTTTTGCGCATAGGAAGACATCACAGCAAGTATCGAAGCAAATAGTATAACCAGTTTTTTCAACATGCTTTATTTTCCCGCAGATGTTTTTAAGTAATGAATGAGATATTCCGCCTGTTTAATCTGCTCGCCTGCTCCCGGCAGATCGTACATCTGGTCTGTTGGCGTATCTGCATCGGGAAAGCGCCTTGTACTGCCTGTTCTGAAAACAATTCTTTCCACGCTTTCAACGGGTGCAAAGCAAATATTGGCACCCGCATTTTTTCCGTTAATGAATACAGTGTAAAACCGATTAGTAGTGTTCAACTCAATTTTTATATCGAGCTTTTCGCCCGCTTTATACGCAGTTAAACCGCGGTTACGATAACCAGCCTTGGTATGAAAGCTGCCTGTTGAATCAAATGAGAGGCGCAGGCAGGGAATGTTCTTATCATCAACTAATTCTATTTCCAATAATCCGTGGTCCTGCTGCTGCGGCGTGACCGCAAACTCCACCATTACTTTCTTAGAAACCGGGAATACGCGTTCAGCTTTAGCATAGTCAAAAGGATCGCTGTCCCGCAATGAAATCGACTTATTTTCTTTTTCCTGTTGTACCTGCACTTTACACCAGAACGGGCTGTAAATATTCCAAAGTTTTAATTCTTCCCCCTGCTTCATGCTGCCAAATACATCGTCTGCGTGTTCATTAACTGTTTCTTTAACAGGCACAGGAATTTTAGAAACCCACATATCTTCTTTGTTCATGCTGTAAGTAACCCACATATCGCCACCGGGAGGATTGCCGTCCATTTCCTGTATGCCTCTTACATATTGCGGGCCGTAAGATTTGTAAGCGCCGCCATAGCGTAAAGATGTGATCTCGCCGTTCACCAGTAACAGGTTCTTATAGTTCAATCCATCATCGCTAACAGATACCGCCAGCGGCCAGCGGAATTCAGAAGGATTGTATACCGTTGCATATCTGCCATCGCTGGTACGCTGTCCCCAGATCTTGGCATTGGCATTCACGAAGCCCGGTGCACGAAGCGGATTGTACTGCCATGTTTTTCCGCCGTCTGCACTAATGCTTGTCAGTGCATATTTCCAAAGTCCCACTACTTTGCCATTCGGAAGACGGTAATAGCTGAAAGCTTTAAAATCCTTTTTTAAGGGGATGAGCGGATCATTGCGATCTGCCTCTTCTACCATCTGCTGCATTTGCAAGGGCGATGCGAGCAGTTCGTCACAAGCTGTGACGAAACTTTTATCAGGAGAAGATTTATAGAATGGGTAATCCGTGTTCTTTTCATTGAAGGCATGATTGTATCGTAAAAAGTAAATGGGTCCAAACGAACCATCAGGATTTATCCTGCGAACAACACGCCCAATTCCATTGCCATCATTTGGATCATCTTTCTGTCCAAGCACGATTCCATAATAACCCAGGGTAAGAAGCACGCCATTCTTCGCGGTATAGAAGCCGATGCGTTGATGCATTACTGCAAAATCATTCCTGCCTGCTGTATCTTTTTTTCCTTCTTTTACTGTGCCGGGCGGAATTTTATATGGAGGAAACACGGCGTCCAGGAAACGCCAGCTATATCCATCCTTTGAGCTGAACATAAATGTTTGTCCGGGAGGCACATGTTCCCCTACCGGGTCAGAAAGAAACTGCAAATAAAAATTTCCATTCCAGTATGCGATCATCGGGGCATGATTATATGTCCAGTTTGGTGCGTATTTATTTAGACTATTTGGATAGCTTGTTTTGTCCGGTTGCTGCCTGTTGGCGCGAAACACCTGTATGTTGTGAACGCCAACGGCAGGACGCAATTGTCCGTGATGATAATCTACATTCACCAGCGTTTTGCCTGTGTAGCGCACGGTATCCTGTGCGGTTGCAGCAATGCTACAGGCAGCAACTAAACACAATATGACCAGTTTCCTGCCTGTCATTACTTTGATTTTATTTTGTTCTGCAATTGCTTCAAAAAGTTTTTACTTACAGTAAAAACTGTTCCGTGTTTATGTCCGGCAGGCAAGCTTACCTCGCCGCTGATGTCGCTGAAAGTTTTGAAGTCTTCAGTTCTAACCGCATCGTATGTTTTCTTCTGGTATGCATCAAAAAAGATCAACCATTTGTTTTGAACTTTCGCAACAGAAGGGCCTTCGGTAAAACTCGCGGTGAAGGGCGCAGATATTTGTGTATAAGGGCCCTGCGCTTTTCTTGCAGAGGCTACCTTGATATTTCTATTAGGACGCGTATTGTCTTTAAGTACGAGTATATAATCGCCGGGCGCTTTTTTTACAATCACGGCATCTATTACACTAAAGCCCGGATCAAGAAACAATCTTGTTGGTGAAAAAGTATTGAAATCTTTTGTTGTAGTAATGTACATGCGATGGTTGTTACTGTCCTCTTCAATACCACGATCATACCTTCCTGGTATGGTTGAAGCCCAGATGATATCGAACTGCTTCTCTTCATCATCATAAAAAATTTCAGGCGCCCAAACATTTACCGTTGATGGTTCATGCGCCATCACAGGAATGAATTTTTGGTTGCTCCAGTTTACCAGGTCCTTTGAAGATGCATAACCAAATCCTTTATCGCCACGCCAACTGCTGGTCCATACAAGATGGAATACACCATCGGGTCCCTTTGCAATAGATGGATCACGTATCACCTGCTGCTGACCAACTTTTGGCCTGAGTAATACCGTATCGAGATCTTTCCAGCTGTACCCATCATAACTGTACAGCATCCGCAATCCTGCAGTGGCGGGTTCATGAAAAGAAGTGAAAAGATATGCGTGGTCTGCTTCGGTCGATTCCAACACCAACACCCAATCATTTCCTTCTTTTTCTTCACCGGGCGGATCAAATTCTTTTATGCCTCTGTTGGCATAAGCAACTTCGCTGGTATACTTGCCGGATCGAGGATCAAACCAGGAAGCCATCACCTGCTTTCCGGCAATTTTTCCCATTCTCAAAGAAAATTTTCTTCCGGTATACGTGTAAACAAAAGCATAGTTCTTTCCCCGTGTGGCAAATATTCTTTGATAACGATCTCCGTTAGTAACAATGATCGACTGGTCGGCCTCTCTTTCGAAATAGGGTTTTGATAATATCAGTTGTTTAAGGTATTTCATCTGCAATGCTCCGCTATCGTTGATTGCCGGCTGCCAGAATTTTTTTGCACCGTAAGCGCTGCCTTTGTCGGCAACGTTAAAGAATTGCATTACTGCATTGTGCCCGTAAGTAAATCCTGCCCCGCCTGAAAATACACTCCAATAGGCATAGCGCCGCAGATCATTCGCATTCCAATAAGGATTTGTAGTATCGTGCAACCCCTGAGGGATGCCTTCGTAAGAAGGTTCTCCGTCAAGCGTTGGCTTCAATGGATTTTTTGCAAAGTCTTCCTTTATGTATTTCCAGTTGTCTTCACCATAATGTGTTTCACCCCTGGAAGTATCCTGTGCATAGTTACGATGACCAGACTGAAACATGTTGAAATCGAGCCAGGGCTCATTGTGGAACCAGCGGGATGACGTGGTCCTTCCCCGGGGATGAAATGTAATAAGGTGGTTTGAATCAACGGTATTCAATGTATTGCCGATGGTTTTCCATACCTGGATGGAATCGCTGCCGTTGATGTCACCGCCGTTCAGCCAGATAATGTTACTCTTATTTTTATAGCGGGCTGCCAGGAAGTTCGCATATACTTTGGCGTCTTGCGTGCTTACCCAACCATTTTTTACATTGGTCCCCCACACGGGCACCAATGCCATGTACAGGCCGCGTTCTGCTGCAGCATCGATCACAAAATCAACGTGGTCCCAAAAATCGTATTGAGCCGGGTTAGAAAAATCATTTCCGGGAGTGTTAAGCGGCGCAGCTGCGTTCCGGTTGATCAAGGCTGAATCGCCGTATTTGTTCACTGCATTTTTAAGATCGTGCAGCACCATTACCTGGATAACATTGTAGCCTTGCTGTTGCCTTGCATCCAGGTATTGAAGCGTTTCTTCCCGGGTGAGTTTTACAAAAAGCAGCCAGCCGGTATCTCCAAGCCAGAAAAAGGGTTTGCCGTCGGCGGTTTGAAAGTATTTTTTGTTGGCACTGATTTTTAATGCAGGCAATTGTTGTTGTGCCTGCAATAAACCGGTGAATAAGATCAGTATGATTAATAACCTTAGTTTCATTACTTTTTTTTCAGAAATTTCACGCAAAGACGCAAAGAAAGCGCAGAGACGCAAAGCATGAATGAATAATTGCGTCTTTGCTAACCTTGGCGTCTTTGCGTGAAATTTCATAGCAATTATTTTTTTCTTAGCCACAACACCATATTCCCCGAAGCCTTATCAAAACTCAAAATTTTTCCAGCTTTCACATTTTGTTTTGTGCTTGTCATATTTCCATTCATCGCATTTACCCAATTTACTTCATAAGTTCCTGACGCCTTTGTAAGATCAACAGATGCCTTATCACTGGTCATGTCATAAACAATATATCCAACCTGTGCATTATGTAAAACCCATTGCTTTGAAATGGTATCTGCTATCACCGGCTGCATCAGCGCCACTGCCTGCAGAAATTTTTCATCCTTTATTTTCAGGTTTGGCAGTGAACCGCCTGCCATCAGCACGGCCCAGCCGTTTCTATCATACGCATCACCGGAATATATAACTGCTTTGCCTGGAAATTTTTGCCTGTATTCCAATACTGCCCTGTACACCTGCTCCGGTGAACTTGCTTTTGGCTTCAACAATCTTGCATGTTGCCGGGGAGCGAGATGCTGCCCACCTTGCGGCGCATATAACTTTCCATCACCCTGGTAATGCCAGTAACGAATGTCGATGATATCTATTACGGCTGCGCGTTCCGGATCTGCAAGTAATGAATCCTGCACGTCCTTCGTTACGCTTAATGCGATCATCGGATGTTTGCCGGTTTCATTTTCCCATTCTTTGATCACATCAACCCAGAATTCTACAAAGTGCAGCGGCCCGGTGAATTCTTCGCTAATGGTATGGACCACTCCGTTGTTATCTTTAAAGTTTTCAAGGCATTGCCTGATGTAGGCGCGGTGAAGCTCACGACGTACATGGTTAGTCTCATCATAGAACTTCTCTGCCATGAAAATGCGCTTATCTCCCGCATAAGGCACGGGCTCAGGAAAACCTGTGCTATTGATATTGTTGGCAGAACGCCAGGGAAAATCTGTATAGTGTGCTCCGGCTTCGATAATGTTGTGTTGAAAATAGTTCTGGTGCACCAGTAACAACCCTTTCTGATCTGCCAGGTCGGCAAATTTTTTCAGGCGATTCCAATACCAATGATTGTATTTTGTAAGATCGTATTTACTAAGGCCATCCCAGGCCAGCCCTTTCCCGCTTCGTGCAAATGGCAGCTCATAAAAAGGGGGCCACACATCGCCATCCATTCTGCGGATTCGTTCGTGATCATCCCTTCTTCTATCGTACCACAGTCCATAATTCTGTTCTATACCGACAATATTTTTTACAAGCATTGAATCGGTAAGTTCTTCCAGGTCGTCTGTTAATCCCCTTCCCGTTCTGCCGGGTACAAAACGTGTAATTGCCGGGGCAGCATTCTTTAAAGCATAGGGCTTTGCGCTCCCGCTCCACCAGGGTACGCTGTTTCTTGCACCCGTAACCAATTTGCTTCCGCGAAGCAATTTTCCCTGCTGCAGTTGAAACACAGGCGCTTTGGCAGCATCTGTCTTAACAATGCCAATATTGTCAATAGTTTTTATACCGCTTGCATCAATGGAGATAGGCTGACGTTCCGGAGCATCGTTAATGAACTGCCACAATCTTTTTGGAGGAAGTATCGAAAGTTTTGTGAGTTCTGCGGCTGTTTCTACAGATGGGCTGCTGCTTGCTTCTGTTTCAACACGCATGATCTGAGAACGGTAATCATCAGTTGTGCCTAAGCGTTGTTTGAGTTGTGCATAGTACAGGCTGCGCGGTTCTATGCTGTTATTTGATTCTCCCCAATATCCATTTCCGGCAAACTGGCTCCAGGAGCCGAACGCCCAGTTTTGTGCGGTTGGCGGCTGGTAACAATCTATACGTGCAGCCGAGCAATTCCAGAGCACACTGTTAGCAATATTCCAACCTGCGCCTTGTGCATCCTGGCTGCGATTTAAGTAGCTGATGGCATGACCATCAACATTTACAATATCGAACAGTACACCAGAAGCCCAGCTGTCAATTCCACCGCTGAAACTTTGAGGCAGAATTGATTCGCATTGTACAAAAGCGTTGGGTCCCGCTGCGCAAAAGCCCGTAGCAAAATCGTGCATTCCAAATTCAGCAAAGCATCTTTGGAACAATACCTGCTGCCCGGAAGTAAAAAATGTATTGCGCCTTTCGCCACCGATCTCTGAAATGGGCGTTAAAGAAAGGCAGTCTTCAACAGTAACACGCGAAGCATTTTCATGCACAGCTACTGCACTTCCCGCAAAATATTTAATACTCACCTGCCTTACCCAGGCATCTCTTGCATTGTCGATGGTGATGGCCATCCAGCGATGGTCTTCATCCTTTAAATTTTTAGTATCAAATGCAGAAACGAGTTCTATGTTTTCTACGCCGCAATTTTCGATGCGTCCGGCCCAGGAGTAAACAGCAATATTTCCGCCGCCGTATTTTTTATCCAGTGCAGTTGTGAGCGGCACATCCAATGTTATTGAGTTGCCATCAACTGCGGTGATCGTCCTTCTCCATTCAATATTCCGCTGTCCCGGCTTCCATCCTAAAGAAGTAATGCCGCCGCCAAAGTGATCGGTGCCCAATGCCTCGATCCATTCTTTGGTAGATGGACGTGTAACAATTACTTCATCGCCTTTTTTCATCCCGCCAGCATTGGCCACGTGAACAACATTTGCATTCACAGGAACATAATCATCAGTAATACTGACAGGTTGCGAAAGGATGCGATTGTTTTTTCCTTCGATGCGGATAAGCGTTTCGCGGTCTTTTCCTTCACCCCGTACCACCGTGGGATCTACGCTAAAACCGCTGCCCCGGAGCACAACTCCGGAAGTGTGCAGCCGCAAGCTTCCTTCTACCCTATAAATTCCCTTTTGCAGCAGCACCACCCCGCGCAGGCCGTTCTTATCCTGAGGAAGGGAACTCACATAGTCTATTGCTGATTGGATGTGATGAGTAGCATCTCCTGCAGTTACAGGAACAACGATCTTAATGACGCCATCGGGTATGCGCGCTTCGCTCGCTTTATAACCGCAGTAAGAAAAGTCAGGTATGCGGTTACCGAGTGAATCTGGTGTGTATGCAAGTTTTTTTTGTTGGTCTATATATAAAGGCAAAGGCCTTGCAGGCTTTTGCGCGTGCAGGCCTTCGCCGCTGATACAGATCACTAAAAACAAAACAAGCTTACATGAAAAAACGATATTTAATATTTTTCTATTCACAGCAAGGCCTGCATATTTTATATGCTAAAATCCTTTTTTATCTGTTAAAGGCTTTACATTTTTTAAAGGTACTACACTGTTGAGGTATTCTTCGATATTAGTATACCCGCTATGACCTTTCTTATACAGAGATGCATCAGCAGCGCTGTTCGGGTTCAGGCCGTTCTTCTTTTCCCAATCGTCAGGCATGCCATCGTTATCTGAATCTTTATAAGGCGTTCCTTTATATTCAGGATATCCACCCACCTGGCTGATATCAGTAATAATGCCTTGCTTATATGAATCGAGTGGCAGGCGGCGATGCTTGAATTGCGTTGCCGGAGCCTTTATATTTTCATTGTAAACGATCTTGCCCGTTCTTACCTGCTCTGTAACCCTGGTATCTACAGCATCTCTTTTAGGAAGTGTTGCGCCCGCATTTGCCAGCACATATTCTTTAGCTTCCGATGCAGATACAACTGTCAATTCAGGCATGGGCAGTGGCTTATTCCATTTCATGTCAGCCGTATACGGTCCGGTGTTAGGTTCATCTTCTACCTGTACGCCACCGTTCCAGTTGTCTTTGGTGATCTCAGGGTGGCCTTCCATGATATTGCCATCAACATAAGCACGGCCATACACCTGGTATTTCAATTTGCTACGGCCGCTTTCAGGCTTCAATATCCTATGGCCGACATCATTTTTTGGCGTGCTTGGGCCAGGCTTGAAATAATTATTGATGATGTTGAATTGTGCGCGGTAGTCGCCACCATCTATAGAGCGATGCACCCAGTTGAACACAACATTGTTTACAAAGTTGAAAATGCCATACCAGCCAATAGATGGATTACGTCCTGCATTGTTTGCCCAGAGATTGCGCATAAAAGTGCAGTTCTCCCCACCAAGCGTGCTTCCGAACGCGTGGTTCCAGGTATCGAGTGATTCAGCAAAAATTGAATTCTGTATGGTAATGTTTACCGTAGGAAGTTTTTGTTCGATAGCGCCTGTGCTATCGTTGTACATATGACGGTACATGCTCATGTTCTCATCCAATCCCCAACTGGCCGATACATGATCTATCATGATATTGCCAACAGGGTTGCCACCGATGGCATCGTCCCTTCTTCCCACCCAGGTTTCACCGCGGCGGAAACGCATAAAGCGAACGATCACATCATGTGTATTGATCCATACACTTTCACCGGCTATACAAACACCATCGCCAGGCGCAGTTTGTCCTGCAATAGTTATGTAAGGCGCACGAATGATCACCGGTGTTTTGATACGGATTATGCCTGCAACATTGAATACCACTACCCTTGCTCCCCCCTGCTCACATGCCCAGCGGAAACTTCCGGGACCATCATCATTCAGGTTGGTAACCACTAATACTTTTCCGCCTCTTCCACCAAAGCTGAATTTTCCACCGCCTTCCGCTCCGGGAAATGCCGGTACGTCAGCCTGCGGAAGATCATCGGGCTTACCAGCCCAGGGAATGTAGGGTTTACCCTGCTTCGCCTGTTCCTTAATGATCGGAAGCGCTTCGGCCCATGCTTTATCAGAGCGCTTGCGCCCTTCATTCATCAAGGAGTCAGCTGACCGCTGTACATCGGCCGGGATATCGGGATACTGGGCCTGTACAGATACGGCTGCAACAGTACAAATGCAAAGAACAATTACGAATTTTTGATAAAGCTTCATATCTGAATTCCTTTATTGAAGTGGTTCAAAAAAGTTTGCGGTAGCCCAACCTTTTGTTTGCAGCAGCTGCGGATTTCTTCCGAGATGCGTAGATGGGATAGCGTAATAATAATATTCCGGTTTGAAATTGATGGGGCTTGTAGCCGCATCGATATTGGTAATAGTAGCTGTAAAGAAATTGGTATAGCTCGGGCCATCTACATTGATGGTATCTCTCACCCGTACTGTAGTAGAACCGGGAATGAAATTGTTAAGTGTTGTTGTTGTATGCGGAGATTTAACCGTCAGCGTAAGCTTTCTGCGGAAAGTGCCGTTCAGGCTTGTCCACAATTTCGTGCGGCGCAGGTCATCATACCTTTTTCCTTCAAATGCCAGCTCTATTCTTCTTTCATTCATAATAGCTGTAAACATTTCAGCATTCGACATGCCTGATTTAAGTCCGTACAAGTTTCCAGTGCCGGCAGTAATACCAGCGCGCTGACGCAATTTGGTGAGCATATCATACGCTTCCGTGCTACGGCCGGTTGCATTGGCAGCTTCCGCGAGGTTCAGCATTACTTCTGCAAGGCGAATCTCTACCCAATCCGTTGTGCCGTTCGCAGCATTCACACGAGCCGTAGCGGTGTTTACGCCTTTGCGGGTATAAAAACCTGTTGTTGAAACAGTAGCTTCAGGATTATTAGGGGTTCCCGCATACGTCCATTGCCTTCTTGTAGGCTGAGTGCTCAATCCCCAGATGGCGCCATTGTATACAATGGTTGCATCAAAGCGAGGGTCACGATTTTTCCAGTAGTATACAGGATCGTAACCCGACGCAGGATCAGTAATAGGCAAACCGCTTTTCATTGGGAATGCCTGTACCAGGTCCCATGTAGGCTGGTAACCACCGCCTCCGCCTTCAGAAGAAGGACGCGCAGCATTTTCGAATGAGTTAGAATTTATCACACCATCGTATGAGCGGATCATGATCAGTTCTCTATTGGCTGCAGATTCATCCAGCAATACGTTTGCAAAGCTCGCATGCAGTGCATGCCCGTCTATCAGTAATGAATCATAAGCTTTTTTGTTTGCCTGGTAAGCGGCTTCCCATCTTGCCATGTCGTTGTTAGGATTGAACTGTGCGCTTGCCCAGTACAATAACACTCTTCCCTTCATTGCCATTGCTGCGCCTCTTGTAATACGGCCACGGTTACCCGAAGTCTGCGCAGCGATGTTGGTTCTTTCAGCCAGTGCTGCCATGTCAAGATCACGGATGATAGAATCGATGCATTCAGATGTTTTGTTACGTGGAATATATACGTTGTCTTCAATCCAGTCCTGCGGCTTTGTAAGATAAGGAACACCGCCATACAGTTTTACAAGATTGAAATAATTCCATGCTCTCAGAAAATATGCTTCTGCTTTTATTTTTGTTCTTACGCTTTCAGGCAGAGTACCCTTGTCAATTTCATTGAGCAGGATATTCACTTTGCGGATGTTTACATACGCAAGGGCACCGTTGCCGGAAACTGTTCCAAAATCTGTTACGCCGTCCGTAGCCAATGTGCCGAACAATATGGCAGTGCTGCCAACGGTATTCGATTCATCATTTGTATTGTGAATGGCATACGGCAAAGTGGAAGTTCCTGCATTGGCGGGCCAGTTGGGCATGATCACCGCATAGCAACGGTTGAGGTAGAGCGTAGCAGTGGATTCATTATCCCAGGTTTCCGCCCCAAGCCCTGTTTTATCTTCCTTATCAAGGATGTTCTTGGTACAAGCTGCAAGCACGCAGATGGCCAAAACACAGAAGATCGCTTTTTTCATTTTAATTATGTTGATACTGATAGTAATTATAATGTTATATTAAGACCGAAAGTATATGTGCGCAATGCAGGATAATCAACTGCAACGTTTGATGAAGGATCTTTATAATCCAATGGATTAATAATGGTCCATAAGTTGGTTCCCACCACAAATACCCTCATCTCCGGAAGCTTGTATTTTGTTTTCAATACCTGCGGAAGATTGTAAGATAATTGTGCGTTGTTGATGCGCATGGTTGTTCCGTTAACGATCCAGAAGCTGGATACCTCGCTCAACAGCGGGCTGTTGATCACGGGATATTTTGCGTTTACATTCGTTGGCGACCATGTATCGTTCCAGAAAGAAAGAGCAGATTGATTTTCTGTAGGTGGTCTTCTTGCAGAGTTGTCGTACACACGTGTTCCACCTATGCTCAGGCTGGTGTTTACGCTCAGGCGCAAGCCTTTCCATCCAAAACCAAGATTGAAACCAAAACCGAATACGCTTCCAGAACGTGGAGCTATCCTTGTTTTGTCAAGCTCGGTGATCCTTCCATCTCCATTGATGTCTTCGAAATTGAGATAACCTACGCGCAATGAATCGCCATTGATAAGCCAGCCAGCGTGCTTTGCATAGAAATCATCTACTTCCTGCTGGCTCCTGAAGATCTTGGTAGCCTGGTAGCCTTCTATACCGTTGTCTGTTCTGCGGCCGATAGGATATTTCCAACCGGTATCAGAAGCAGCAGCGTAATATTTCTGCAATACTTTATTATCTGCCCAACCCAGGTTGGTTTGAACATTGAAAGTGAAATCTTTTCCAATGCGTCCATTATAGTTGATAGAACCTTCAAATCCCCATGCTTTCATTTCGGCATAGTTCTGATCGGCAATAGCTACACCCAGTGTAGTAGGTACGCTGCTGGAAGGCGTCTGCAACATATCTGTATTGTGCCTGTGATAATAATCAAGAGAGAAATTTAATTTCTGGTTCAACATTGTTCCATCGAGACCAAGGTTCTTGTACAAAGCTTTTTCCCAGGTAATGTTTGGATTGGGAATGCGGTTGTTGTTAAGGCCGTTGGTATTCACGGAGCCGAACAGCATACCGGTAGTTTGTGTATAACGCTCATAGTATTGATAGTTCGCAACAGCATCGCTGCCGGTAGCGCCTACCTGGAAACGTATTTTAAGATTGTCTACAAAATGAACTCCTTTGAAAAACTCTTCCTCAGATATTTTCCAACCTACAGCCACTGAAGGGAAATAACCCCAGCGTGAACCTGCAGGAAAGTTAGGAGATGCATCTGCACGCATAGAAGCTTCAAGGAGGTAACGGTCGTTAAAGCTGTAGTTCAATCTGCCGAGATAGCTTGCCCTGCCTGTTTCTGTAGCTGAGCTGGCGTGGTCCCAGAGAGATTTGTCAGAAGTAAAGCCCCAGAGTTCATCAACACCGGGGATCACCTGGCCTTCAACAGATGTGAAGTAAGATTCGCTTTCAGACTCACTTTGCTCTGCCAGCAGCAACACATCAAGATCATGTTTGCCGAAGCTCTTTTTGTAATTGATGGATTGATTGAACTGATAGCTTCTCGCCTGATCAGTTGCATTTCTCAATGAATTACCATTCTTAATAGAGCGTATCGGATTGGACGTAGTAGGTATGTTGGTAAACACCACTGCCTGTTTGGTTACACCTGTTGCGGTGAGCGGTGATGTATTGGTGCGTTGAAAATCGTATAAGTTATAAGTAACATAGTATTCCTTACCTAAAACGGTGCGGGTGTTCTGTCCGTAGTTTACGCGGAACGACAATCCATCTACAAAAGGAACTTTGTAGTTAAGACTGGCGGTAACGCTTTGACCATTTGATTTTGTACGCGCATACGTGTTGGTGTTCTGCACTTCCAGCGGATGCCAGGCCGGCGCTGAAGTATAAAGAGGCTTTCCATCGATATACAGAGGTACCCAGCGCGGTATCAGCATCAATGCGCCAATAGTGGCGTTCATTTCATCGTTCTGGTCTGAATTAATACCTGCAAAAGCCGCAATGCCTTTAGGCGTTGGCCTGTCTTGCGTGGCATTATCTGTGTTGAAGGTAACTTCCGCAGTAAGATTGTCTGTTATTTTGGCGCTTGTTCCTAAACGGAGGCCGTAACGCTTTGCAAACAGGTCTTGCAGGTTGCCGGTTTCATCATAATAGTTGGCGCCGCCGAAGAAAGTAATTCTATCGGAACCACCGCTTATGTTGATGGCATGCCTTTGCAGGTGCGAGCTTTGCCACACTTCTTCAAGCCAGTTATAATTATGTGTTTTTAAGTATTCCATTTCGTCAGCTGCGTACACCAATGAGTTCCAGGCCGGACGAGAGAGATATTTGTTGTTGAGCGCCTGTGCATGCTCGTAAGACGAAAGCGTTTGCGGCATATAACCTGCTTCTGAAATACCATATCCGCCGGTATAGCTGATGCGCGGTTTGCCGGGCTTGCCTTTCTTTGTAGTAACAAGCACTACGCCATTGGCGCCTCTTGATCCATAAACAGAAGCAGCTGCGTCTTTCAGGAAGGAGATGCTTTCTACCATGGTAGCGTCCAGGTTGTCGAAGAAAGTTTTTCCATCAGGATCGTTATAAGCAATTCCATCGATGACATACAATGGATTGATGCTGCCCGTTGTACCGAACGTAACAGGGTTCCTTATACGAAGATTGGTTGTGGAACCGGGCTTGCCCGAAGTTTGCGAGATGGAAATGCCAGGAACCTTGTTCACAAGCGCTGTGGCAAGGTTTGCAACCGGCAGGTCTTCTATCTCTTTGGGATTTACAGTTCCAACCGAGCCAAGTACATTGGCGCGTTTTTTACTGCCATAACCAACTACAACAACGTCTTCCATTTTCCTGGTCTCTTTTTCCAGGGAAACGTCAAACGTTCTTCTTTCGCCGATCATGAATTCCTGGAAAACAAAACCTATCGAGCTAAAGCGAAGCACGGTTTCGTTTGAAGGAACGGTGATTGTAAATTCACCTTTTTCATTAGTAGCAGTGTTTTTGTTGTTAGTACCCTTGATACCAACGGTAACCCCGGCTACGGGTTCTTTGGTGTCTGCAGTACGCACAACACCGGTAACAACTTTATCCTGGGCGGTTGCAAAATAACTTCCGGTTATCGCAAGCAGCAGGATTGGCAAGCATTTCTTTAAGAAGCAGAGCATATGTAGATGTTTATGGGATGCGCGAATTAGTTTCGGATCTGCGTTCGGGGATATTGGATTTGAATTCGGATTCAGGATTTGCAATTAAAATTGTAAATCCCAAAATCGTAACTGGTCTTTAGTTAGCCTTGTTCTTTGCTTCCTGTCTTCTCTTCTCCCATGCATCGCCTTCTTTTTTCAGATCGTAACCTGCGGCAGAGAGATAGTTATTGATCCTTCCTTTGTACTTTCCAAACCACCAATGCTTTTTTTCAGAGGATTCGGCATCCATGGCGTGCTCACGTGCTTCTACCAGCCAGGTCATGATCTGTTGCTTTTGTTCTTCCTTAAGGGTAGGGATCATGTCGAGATAGCCGCGGTAAGTAATGGGAAGCACGCCATAGGTCATGCCGTTCTTTACCTCATCTACCTGCGCGACAGTAAGTTCAGTGGATAGTTGTGAAATATAACGTTCATGTAATTGCGCCAGTTGCTTGTTGGTATTATCTTCTAAATCCTTTCCTTTTTGAGCAATGGCGTCTTTGTCTGCACCAGAAGACTTCAGTGCTTTAACCTGTTCGTCACGTAATGTATGGATATTATTGAGATTGCGGTACTGATCAGCTATTATGGTTGTCAAACGAGCGCTCTTTCCGGCGTCTGTGATGTGAAGGTTAGCTACGATCTTTTCGGCCCGGGCAGTTATAGTGCGCGTATATGCGGCCTCTTTTTCGGCTGGTGTCTGAGCATCCTGGCTAAACGCAGGCATGGCAGAGATGAGTATGATCGTTACAAGCAGATTATACAACTTCATATAGCAAGGCAAATTCGTAATGCCCTACTAAATTATGTTTACACCCAGCCGCAACTATCCTGTACTGTTGCCTGAAACCCCGGTTTTTACCTCCGGGAACGTTTGCGTTAAAAAATAATTTTTACGGGAACGATTGCGGAAGTCAGGCCCGGAGAATTTGCTTCAATAAAAATGGATTCTTTTGCTCCTTTCAGCGCCCCAACCATCACCAGGCAAGCACTATTGAAGGCTTTGCGCTGGTCAGCTTTGAACGGTTCCATGCTTACCGGGTTGCCATTATCAACCCCCGCGATGAATCCACTGCCCCTGATCGTAAATTTTACCAGGTTTTCTGCATCAGGCACAGGATTGCCGGCTGCATCTGTTATGGTGACTTTTATAAAAGAAAGGTCCTTGCCATCGGCTTTGATAGATATGCGATCTGGCTGCAGCACGATCCGGGCAGCAGCGCCTGCGGTTTTTATCTCTTTCGTCAATACAATATTACCTCCGCGCCTCGAAACTGCTTTAAGCGTGCCGGGAGTAAATGGCACAGGCCACATTACGTGCAGACTGTCGCCCTGTTTTTTGCGAACGCCCAGCGAGCGTTCGTTTAAAAACAATTCCACCTCGTCTGCCTGACTGTAATAGGCCCATACATCCACTACTTTGCCCGCCGGCCAGTTCCAATGCGGAAAAATATGCAGCACCGGCTTATTCGTCCATTCACTTTGATACATGTAATAGGCGTCTTTCGGAAAGCCGGCAAGATCTATCATGCCATAATATGAGCTTCTTGCAGGCCATGGGTATGGAACCGGTTCGCCAAGGAAGTCAAAACCAGACCAAACAAAAATACCCGCCATGTGGTCATATTTTTTTACAGCCTTCCAGCCGTCCTCATGTGTTGAGCCCCAGTACGCATACACATGGTCGTAAGCAGAAACGGTATGATCCCGATTTCCTATAAAAGGAGTTTTTGAATCCGGTGGCCAGAGACGATGGCTGTCAGATGGCATATCATAATGACCCCTAGTTGCCAATGCAGAGCTTGTTTCGGTGGCAATGAACTTTTGGCCAGGAAATCTTTTCGGCAGCTCCCCGTAAGCTTCCAGTTTGTAATTGAAACCAAGTACATCGAGTGCACCTGACCTGTAAATGAAATTCTTTTCGGGGAAATTTTCTGTAAGTGCAGATGTAACAGACCGTGTAGTGTCAAGAGCTTTGATAATAGCTGCCAACTCTCTTGTAATGGTAATTCCTGTGCTGTCAAATTGTTCTCTGATCTCATTACCAATGCTCCAGATAAAAATGGATGGATGATTGCGGTCGCGTTTCACCATGTCTTCCAGATCGGCCTTACTCCATTTTTCAAAATCCTTGTGATAATCCTGCCTGTTCTTCCTTTTTTTCCACATATCAAATGCTTCATCCATCACCAAAAAGCCCATGCGGTCGCAGAGATCGAGCAACTCCGGCGCAGGCGGATTGTGCGCAGTGCGAATGGCATTGCAACCCATCGCTTTTAATATTTCCAATTGTCTTTCCATGGCGCGAGTATTCACTGCGGCGCCAAGCGCTCCGAGATCGTGATGATTACAAACACCAAGTATTTTCAATGGCTTTCCATTGAGAAAAAAACCTGCGTGTGAATCAAAATGAAAACTGCGGATGCCGAAGCTGGTGCGAACTTCATCCAATATGCGATCAGATTTCAGTTCGTATATCCTGCTCACCAGCGTGTAGAGGTAAGGCGAATCTGTAGACCATAGAACAGGATTTTTAATTGTTGCGGTGCTAATCGCGGCGCCCGGTCCTGAACTACTTTTGTATAGAGAAGTTGACAATTTCTTACCTGCCGCATCATAGATTTCGTGCCTGATACCTGCTCCGGTATGAGGCACTTCTTTTTCAAGTACCTTACTGGTTATCTGCACCGTGGCGGAATCGGCGTTTATATTCGGGGTGGTCACAAATATTCCCCAATGATCAATCGCTCTTTTGCCAGTAGTGGTCAGCCAAACATTCCTGTAAATGCCGGAGCCTGTATACCATCGCGAAGCTGGTTGTGCTGAATTGTCAACTTTTACTGAGATAACATTCCTGCTGCTTCCGTATTTCAGGTAGGGGGTTAATTCGTACCGGAAAGAAATGTATCCATTTGGTCTTTTGCCGAGATAATGTTCATTGATCCAGACTTCGCTGTTGCAATAAACTCCATCAAATTCAATGTAAACGAGTTTATTTTTTGATGAAGAAGGAATTGTAAATGTTTTGCGATACCAGCCTACGCCTGTTGGCAATGCACCGCCCTGGTTGGTGGCAGGATGGCTTTCGCTGAAGTTTCCTTCTATGCTCCAGTCGTGCGGAAGAGTGAGCGTTCGCCAGCTCTTATCATTATAGACTGATTGCCTTGCAGTAGAATCATCGCCTAAAAAAAATTTCCAGCCTTCGTTGAAAGATTGGATAGTTCTTGGTTGGGCAGAAGCGTAGGTGAAAAGTAGGAACGATATAATTAGGAGAGAGGTTTTACGAAAAGGCGCAAAGAGAGGCTTCGCCTTTTTTATCCGCAAGAACCTGTGATTTAAAAAAGGCGAAGCCTCTTGCGCCTCTGCGTCTCCTTTGCGTCTTTGCGTGAAACCAAGACCTGATATAGTTTTGCCTAACATACCTGTATCACCTCCATATTCAATAATGTGCCGAGTTTCTTTATCTTAGAACTGATATGCCCCACTCCCACTGCGCAATGATGCGCAGGACCATGGCTGTTCCAGTTATTTACAAAACCCCTTGCCCCTATGGGAAATTTATAACGGCTGTTAGTATTCCCTATCGGCAGAATAGGCCCTGCAACCGATTCTCCCTCTGCCACCAGCAACATTAATTCGCCGTTGACTTTTTCTACAACCGATAGCAAAGTAACCGGACCATTCTTTACAGACATCTCTACTGATAATCCCCTTCCAACTTTTCCATGATACACGTAAAGCGGACGGACCTTTGTTTTGCCTTCAGCTATAGCGATGTGCCCGGGGCCATCATGACCCATCAACACCACATCTTCATTAAAATCCAGTGCATAATATTCAGTGAAAGATCCGCCGGCGCCAAAGCTGTCCATGATCTTCATTGCCTGCGCATTCTTTATTTCATACTCGCCTGCAACAGGAATATTTTTTGCGGTGAGCAAAGAATTACCGAGGATGATAGAGCTGATGGTATCTTCATTATCATCATTACCAGTTCCCTTATAGTAGTAAGCCATCGAACCCAACTTGTATTTTGCGATCATTCTATCGAGCGCCACCGATGTTCTTGCAGCTCTCTTCAGCTCAGCATCGTCGCAATCATTCTGCACATCGAAACAGTCATGAAAAAATGTTACACGCTCTTCTATCTCGGCATCACTTACTTCCTTGCGAAGAGCCGCCAGTTCGTCTACTTCTATCAGTTCTATATGTCCACCGAAATGCGCATACTGCTGTGTAAGATCGGAGTAAATATCCAGCATGCCACTATAGTAATGTCCCATGCAGCCCAGCCTGTTGCTGGCCATGATGCTGGCAACTTTTGCGGCCTCTATCCATTCACTTACCTCATTCCAGCATTCTTTGTCATCGTGCAACATGCCGGTGATCTGGTGAAATTTTATTCCCGTACGCTTGAATACATTGGCTATTTCAGGAACGGGGCAAGCAGAGCAAAAGGCAAGCCACTCTCCTGTCATTTTAGTTCTGTCGTTCATGCTGTTGAAAGCATCATAATCGATGGCTGCCGCGGGAGCGAGATTAAGAATGATCACCGGTACTTTTGCGCGCTGTACAACCGGCAATACGGTTGAAGAAAGCGCGTAAGTAGATACATACAAAAAGATCAGATCAACATCTTCTTTCCGGAAATTGCGGCCTGCTTCAAATGCTTTTTCGGGGTTATCGATCAATCCGAGATTGACGATGCCGGGATGAACGGATTCAAGCTTATTCTGCACTATTTGCAGGTAGCCTTCAAGGCGTTCCTTCAAGCCTGCAAACTGATCCCAATAGGCGTCGAGGCCGATAGCGAAGAGGCCGATTTTGAGTTGTGATTGCATGAAAAATGTTTTGTAATACTATTTCGTAACAAAATTCACCTTACTCTTCCCCACATCCTTCGACGTAGCTACCGCAATACCACGCTGATCCTTCTTGTTCACTGCGCAATAATAATGATATACAATCCCTTTATGCTTTATTACAAAAGATTTGTGCGCATATTGTTCATCATAAGGTTCTGACGATTGAACGAGGTTCTCCCCATTCCAATCGGTCCAGTTCACCAGGTCGTAAGAGCATGCAAAGCGATTGAATGCACCTTTGCGATCTTCCCAGAAAGCACCAAAATAGAACATCACCCAAAGATCACCGATCTTTTGGATCACCGGATCGCCCGTTATGCCAACCGGATGATGCACCAAGGGTTCTTCCTTAAACCTCTTCCAGTTCTTCATGTCGTTGCTTACGGCCATGCCTATGCGTTCAAACCATCTTGTCTTTACATTGTTCTTTGCAGAATCCCCATTGGCATTGTAATACATCAGGAATTGATAACCGGTCAATTTTTGCTTATCCTGTATAACCGTGCTTTTGAACAGCTTGCGGTTCTCCCACCAGCGAACATCTTTATCAGTGGCCTTAAGTACCGGTGAAGTCAGGCGTTTCCATTCATGAGGCTTTGAAGGATCTTTTGTTGTGTAGGCTATTCCCAACGATAACAAGCCGGCTTCGTAACCGCGGGTGTTGCCACCGAAATACGACATCCAGTATTTGCCTTCGTATTTGTTCAATTGATAACTGCCGCCCCAGTTTGCATCCTGCAAGGCCACATACGCCGCTTTCTGGTTCACATCCCATTCAGTAGTATCAGATGAAAAGGACAGCAGCTTTCCGAGCGTTTGCCAGTTAAGCAGGTCGCTGCTTTTTGCCAGCCAGGTCTCATAGCCCCTGCCACCGAAAATGAGGTAAACCATGTACCAATTATCTCCCTTGCGGAAAATGCTGGGACAATCCATTTTCAATGAATCGTTTGGGGGCACCATTACCAGCCCGTATTTGTAGGGCGTTTTGACCTCATCGTATACCTGCTGCATTTTTTCAGCAGGTACCGTTGATGGCTTTTGTGCAGTTGCAGAAAAACAGATCAGCGAAAGAATTATAATAAATGATATTTTTTGTTTCATCAGTTGCTTTCAATTTAGGGTTGCGCTTTACGGCCCTCGCGAACGGTAAACCGGTAAATGCCGGAACCAATGCGCGTGATCGCCTTTCCATTACTTCGTTCAATCACTATTGGTTTTTTTCCTTCAGTGATGGATGCGTTTTCTGAGGCAGGCAAATAAATCATGGCAGTTGCATTGGCAGGAACTTCTACCAGCAATTCAAATACTCCGTCTTTCTGTTGCCATTCGCTTCGTACTAAACCATAAGGCGATAAGAAATTTGCTTTTGCAGACGCAATATTCCCTACGAGCTGTGGCCTGATGAGTATTTCTTTGCATGCAATAGAAGAATCAGGTTGACTGATGCCTGCCAGGCTGTTGTAGAACCATTCCATCAGGTGGCCAAGCATGAGATGGTTGTTGGATACGGAAGGCAGCGCCTGCCATGATTCGGTCAATGCAGTGGCGCCTTGCTCTAACTGGTATCCATAGCCGGGAACATCGGTGCGGCTGTTCATATCAAAGATCACATCCGACCTTCCTGCTTCATCCAACACCTTCAGCAGATAGCGATAACCAACGTCTCCTGCGGTAAGACTGTTGTTCCTTGAGCGGATATCCCTGATAATGCTTTCAATGACCGCAGTTTTATTTTGCGGTTCAACTATGTCGAAATAAACGGCGATGGCATTGGCGGTCTGGCTACCACTGCCGTATTGCATACTATCTTTATTGAAGAATGTTTTATTGAAAGCGTCCCGTACTTTGATGGATAACTCCTGGTACTTTGCCGCATCTTCTGTTTTATTCATCATTGTGGCCATGGTGGTCATCAGCTTCAGATCATAATAATAAGTAGCTGTTGCGGTAATGCCCATAGGCGTTAATTGCGAAAGGCCGGGCTTGTTCGGGCCAAGATCGTACCAATCACTTAATCCATAAGAGAGAATATGGTCTTTGGATTTTCTTTGCATGTGCTCTACGTAACGTTGCATCATGCCATAACTTTCTCGCATGGTCTCTTCATCGCCATACCATTGATAGAGATACCAGGGAAGTATAATGCAGGCGCTGCCCCATTCGGGAGAGTCCATAAAAATATTGTCGGGCGGTCCGAATTTTACATATTCCGGTGCAATTTCCACCACTACCCCATCATTGCCTTGCGCAGCCATCATATCGCGGACCGTCTTTCTGAAAAAGACAGACATATCATAATTGTAGCGAATAGAATTTCCCATTAGGTGCGTTTGCTCCAGCCAGCCGAGCTTTTCCCGGTGCGGGCAATCAGTAAGCACACTGGCCATATTGCTTTTGATAGACCAATCTATCAGCGAATAAGTTCGATTGAACAGATCGTCCGAGGTACTGAAGCTTCCGCTTTTTGCAACAGCATTGCGCGTGTGCAATCCTTTTATATCTATAATCAGCGGCAGCTTAGAGGGATTTGATCTTCCTGCAGGCACGGCCCGCTCTACCTGCAAATAGCGAAAGCCGTAGTAGCTGAAACGTGGCTGCCATGTTTCAATGTCACTTCCCTTAATGATATAATCGAAATACACCGGACTTCCCGTTGCGCGCTGGTTAGCTGTTACATCTTCTTTCAATAATTCAGCCGGGACAATTCTTACCGTATCGCCCTTTTTTCCTTTAACGGTGATCTGCGGAATGCCTGAAGCATTTTGCCCGAGATCGTAAACAGTAATACTGTTGCTGATGTAGATTGCTTTCACCGGCGTCAAAACCTCATGTACTTTTAAAGGCGATGCCTGTGCATACAAAACAGCAGGCCCCTGCACGGTCACAACTTGTCTCCATTGCGCATCGTCAAAAGAAGCTGTGTTCCATTCCGCTTGTTCAAGTGTGGCATTGTAGTCTTCACCGCCATAAATACTGGAAAAAGTAATGGGCGATGGAGCAGCTTTCCAGCTTTCATCACTGATAATATTTTCTGTGCTGCCATCGGAATATTCCAATTGCATGCGAAGGATCAGTTTAGGAAATCCGTGAGCGCCTGTAAGC
>JBAVMD010000564.1:0-1647 GCA_049689695.1 Chitinophagaceae bacterium
GTCCCTATCAGCTCCTTATCTCTATCCGCAAGCCTCTGCCCATCTTCATTCACCAAAACTTAAAAACAAATGAAAAAGTTTTTCATGCTCGCTTTTGCTGTAGCGTTATTTGCTACCGCCTGTAACGATGACGCCAAAGTTGATGCAACCGTCTCCAGCGACGCCGACTCCACTAAGATGACGCAGGAGGATAAGGAAGAAAGGAATAAAAAAACTGCTTTGGCAAGTGTTGAAGCAATCGCTTCTCACGATGCAAATAACGTTCTTAAGGATATATCACCGGATGCGGTAGATTATGGCGACGGTAGTATGCCCCCTTCAAAAGGTGCTGACAGTATCAAGGCGGGTATACAATCGTTCATGAATGCTTTCCCTGATTATAAAGGAGAAAACCTGCAGGCCGTGGCAGACGGTGACTGGGTTTATGTGTACGGCGATTGGTCAGGGACCTTTAAAAATGATCTCATGGGGATAAAGGCTACCGGTAAATCTTTTAAATTAAAGGATGTTGACATTTTTAAATTCAATGATGAAGGCAAGATGACAGAACACAGGGCTATTATTCCATGGTCTGTTATCATGATGCAGGTGGGCGCCAAAATGCCCAAGTAATGTATCCCGAAACGCTGTTTCGCTATACAAGACTGATCATACCATTTTTATCTACAGCTAATTTATTTTCAGCCTGGAGGAAATTAATAACCTTCCAGGCTTTTTCTTTTTTTATCCCGCTAAGCTGTTGCAGTAATGCCTTTGAATCTGCAGGCTGTTGCAATGCCTGGATGATGCGTTGATGGATGTACGAGAATTCTTTTTCATTCAAAGGCCGCGATTTGTTCTGAAGACAATTATCACATACACCGCAATCTTTCACTGAGCCATCGCCAAAATATTCAGCAATAAAACTTCCGCGACATGTGCTTTTTTCCAGCACGTAAAGGCGCATGCGTTTCACCCGCTCTTCATAGCGTTTCTTTCTTTCCTGCAACCGCGGCATGTTGATATTAAGCTCCGCGGTAGCGGAGCGGTTGCGGAAGAAATAAACCTGCGGACTGTCTTTCTGCGGCTCGTATGCAATAACACGAAAAGCCTGTAGTTGCTGCAACTGTTCAATAACAGATTCTTTATGTGTTTTTAATAATCGCGCCAGCACCAGTTCATTAATAAAAGCGGGATAATCAAAAATGCCTTCATACGTGCGAAGCAATGTTTTTATCATCGGCTCCAATACAGGCTTTGAATGTTCGAACTCGTAAAGCCCTCTTTTATCGATGGTGAATTGTACGCGGGGAGGAATAAAAACCTGTTCATTAAAGGCAAGCATTTCTTCCTGCTCAAGCACTTTGAGGCAGGGAATGGTGAGCTTAATGTCGAGTGAGAACTTTTTTATAAAATCGATAAGATCGAATGAGAAATAAGTTTCTGCTCCACCACCTGCGGGCACCTGCAGGTAGTTCATGAGGCATTGATAGACCTTGCGTATTTCAGACAGCTCAGGAAATTGAATGTTGGGCAATTGCAGCAGCTCATCCAGTTCCGGTGTGTGATACAACAATACGGCATAAGCCTGTTTACCATCACGCCCTGCGCGCCCAGCTTCCTGGTAATAATTTTCCAGGCAATCGGGAATATCAACATGAACAACGG
>JBAVMD010000565.1:0-2739 GCA_049689695.1 Chitinophagaceae bacterium
ATTGTTGGTCATGGGAACATCCAGGCCAGGCGCAACAGAAGCAGATGGCACAATGGTCTTTAAAGCAGGGTGCATATTTTTTACAGCAGACCATTGCGTGAAGCCATTATAGCTACCGCCATACATACCAACCTTTCCATTGCTCCAGGGTTGTTTGGTGATCCATTCAATAACATCATAAACATCTTTGCCATCATGCTCGTAAGGCACCGGCTCGTCAGGGCTTAGCCTTTTGCCCCTGGTGTAAGCAACAACACCCACATAGCCATGGTTCACTGCATCTTTACACCTGGTATCTATATCAGTGAGCCTTGCATACACGGTGAATTGCAATATGCAGGGTTGAGGAGCAGTAATGCCTTTTGCTCTTGCCATTATTATAGAAATAGTAGCGCCGTCCCTTGTTTTAATCAAGATGCTATCCTGTATGATATAAAGGCTGTCTTTTCCTTTTTGATTCAGGTGCTGCGAGAAGCTGGTGATGCTGATCATCAGGCATAGCAATGCCAGGGAGAAGTTGTTTCTCATTTTTTACTGCTTTAAAAATTTTTATTAAATGCCGTTCAGTGTCTTGAACAAAACTGATTGCCGGAGGGAAACTTCCATTGGCTCACCCTTGTGCAGCCTTACCTGGAGCTTTCCTTTATCAAGGCTGTTGATCTCTGTGATGTACTTAGTATTGATGATCTGGTTCCTGTTGATGCGAAAAAAGATATTGCTGTCTAATATTTCTTCCAGGGCGTTTAGCGTTCTTTTGATCAATACCTTCCGGTCGTTAAAATATAATTTTACATAATTATCGGCAGATTCAATCAGGTATACATCTTTAAGCTGAACAAAAAAGCACCTGCTGCCATCTTTGATAAATACCTGCTTTTCTGTAGCAGTTTCCTGCGATCCATTATTTGCAAGCCTTTTCCGGATTCGCTCGATGGTAATTCCGAAACGCTCTTGCCGCAAGGGTTTTACCAGGTAGTCCAATGCATCTATATCGAATGCTTTTGCAGCATATTGATTGAAGGCGGTGGTAAAAACAACCTGCGGTACTTCATCCAAAGATTCCAACAGATCAAATCCTGATTTGCCGGGCATTTGTATATCCAGGAATATAAGGTCAGGCTTAAAGTTTTCAATCGCAGTTTTTGCTTCTTCGTAATTCTTAGCTTCTGCAAGCACTTCGAATTCCGGAAAGTCTGAGAGGCTGCGTTTCACTTCCTCACGGGCCAAACGTTCATCGTCAATAATTATCACGCTGAAGGTTCTCATGCTGCAGGTATCATTATTGTGGCCAGAACTGTTTCCGTATTTTGCTGCGCAATGTTAAAGCTCGCTTTATTATGAAACTGCAGGCGTAATCTTTCCTGCAGGTTCTTCAGTCCTAACCCATGTCCGGCAGACTTTTTATTCAACACACCGGGACTCTTTACAGTCATACATACAAATGAACTTTCGTTGTTCACTTTTATATCTATAGTGCCGCCTTTGCTCTGATCATTGATGCCATGTTTAACTGCATTCTCCACAAGCGTTTGAATAGAGAAAGGGATTATTAAAAACGAAAACAGTTCTTCAGGAACATCTATGGTAAACTGTAGCCGTTCTTCAAACCTGATCTTTTCCAGCTCTAAATAATCATTCACTACGGCCAATTCATCTTTGATGGATACCAGCATTGGATCCCGTTCATACAGCGATTTCCGCAACAGGTCTGACAACAGGTCAATAGCCCTTCTTGATTCATAAGGATTTTCTACCACCAGGCTCTTAATACAGTTTAATGAATTGAATAAAAAATGAGGGTTCAACTGCGCTGATAAGTTATTGAGCTGCGCTTCTTTTGCAACAAGGTTGAGCCTTGACACTTCCTGTATGATCTTTATTTTCTGCTGGGCATAATGATACAGGTAATAGGCAAGCACCCAGATAGACATCAGCCTGGTGCCACCGATGTACATTCCAACACTGTTCTCGCTATAGAAATCAGCAAATGATTGCGTGAAATCTGACCTGAAGTTTGTATGCACCACGTGCAATTTAATTATAGAAGCAAGCATGTACACAAAAGACAGGAATAGTGTTGCGGGAACGAGCCTGATCAACAGCTTTTCAAAGCTAAGTTCTTGCCAGTGGTATTTTTTAGAGATCAGCCTGAATGCATGCGTAAACACAATACAAATCAGTACATCGGTAACAAAATGAAGCAGGCCAAGCCACAAGCTAAACCCTGTTCCGGTAAAACCGAGGTATCCCCAGTATAATGCAACCATTGACCAACCGATGATCTGGCATTTCCAGTAAAGTGAAGTAGCAGCCGGCGCTTTCATTACCTCAAATCAACAAAAACTTTGGTTGATTAAAAAACAGAATGTGGATGGAAGCAGATTTTGGGGGATGAGTGTGGCCTCATCATTCAAATATTACAGGTTCAAAATATTCTCTGCCTAATGAATAAGGGATTAGCTCTTTGTGCTGCAGCCTGCCTATAATTATAGCGGGATGTGTGTTAAACTGCTTTGCAAATCTTTTTATAGCATTTTCATCCAAAGGAGCATTTGCCAATACCTCAGCTTCTTTCTCTTTTATCATACAACGTATTCATCGTAACCTCTTTGATGGTTCATCCAATAATTTGCAGGAATTCTGGTAACACTTTCAAATTGCACTGCCATATCAGGGGTAATAGAGCTTTTACCATTAAGAATTGCTGTAATGGTTTTTTCCGGCTTACCAGTACGTATG
>JBAVMD010000566.1:0-5016 GCA_049689695.1 Chitinophagaceae bacterium
TTATAATCGGGAGGGGAGTATCCCTCTTGAGAAAAAAGCAGGAGGTTCATAGCAAATAAGGTTTAAGCGCATAAACATATTGAAAAATTAATTACTAAAAAAATTGCGCTATCTCATTATTACAACATCTGATCATTTATGAAGAATAGGTTTCTCCACTGCACGTACTGAAAGAGTACAGTATTAAACCTTTATTCATTGCGACCCATGCCTGGTCTTCACTAATAGCGCTAATGTTAAAGAGTTGTAAACTGTGGTCATTTCCCATTTTCCCCGGTATCCCAGGTGGCGCCACCGTCTATTGTGCGGGTAAAACAAAAAAATTGCAACTGCAGGTAATAATTATTTTTCATGTATTCAGGTTTAATTGCTTAAATGTATTTCAACATCGCATTTCTTTTTTTATAAAAGGACGAAATGTCGTTTTTTAAGGACGTATAGTTCTTCGGATAAAATAATTTAACGGCCTATATTTAAAAAAATGAATGCCAACCGGGGACTAATTTTAACTTCGTTCAGTTTCCCGTATTAAGTCATTTGGTGAAAAAATAATTCGGCTGAAACTTATACAGGTTGGAAAATTTATTTAATACAAGCGGTGAGATCATCCTTAAAAGGCAGAAACAAAACTTCTCTGCCGGATTTTGCCTTATCAAAGAAGAGTTGCCTAACCTTGTAAAGAAACTTTCCCTGCTTCATCAATCCGAGCAGGAATATTATAATACATTGCTATTCAATAAGCGAAAAGCCAGCTATCTATTGGGAAGGCTTGCTGCCAGGCTGGCAATATCCGGTTTTATTAAAACGAAAGACACTCAATCATTTTATGTGGATTTCGGAGTTTTTCAGTTTCCTGTTGTAAAAAGTTCAGTAAACTATAATATACAGGTAAGCATAAGTCATTGTGACGATATTGGAATTGCATTAGCATTCCCTGAAGCGCATCCTCTTGGAATTGATATCGAACGAATAAGTCCGGATAAAATTGAGATAATTAAAAGCCAGATTGGCAATAATGAATCTGATCTCATTTCAAACTGCGGTTTGAGTTTACCTGTTGGCGGTGTTATTATATGGACCGTAAGAGAGGCATTGTCCAAGATATTCAAAGCCGGATTAACAATGGATCCCAAAACCCTGGAAATTGCGTCTTTGAAAAATGTTGATTCCGTATACATAAGCAGTTTTAGCTATTTCAGTCAGTACAAGGCTATTTCATGCCATGCTGGTAATTACATTTGCTCAATTGTAGTTCCTGCGAATACAACCGCGGAATTAGAAGATTTTTGGAACGCGTTAAGAAGCATGTTAATTGAAGATCACCCAAAGCCTGTTAGATAATTGTCTCATTATCACTAAATGAAAAAATCCCAGGCTTTACTGGCCTGGGATTTTTATTATAGTTCGAATAAATCAATTCATCAAACTTACTGTTGCCTCATTAGCTTCAGCGTCTTCATTCCACTGGCAGAGCTGATCCTCAGAAAATAATTGCCTGAAGGAAACTGATCTAATCCTTCCAATAAAACCGTATTGCTTCCGGGTGAAAGTTGTACGGATTGTTGCTTCAATTGTCTTCCCTGCAGATCCATCAGATCAAGCATTGCTTTTTCTTTCTTGTCAGAATCAATGATCACTCTCAACGAACGGGTGAAAGGATTAGGGAATACCATAATGCTTCTTGTTGCCGCTTCGTCTGCACCTGCACTTTTAACCTGAACTGTTCTCCCGATTTCTGCAGAAGAGCACTGCACGATGGTAACATTCACCGCAATAGTTGCGCTGTAGCAGCCACCTGAAATATGGATAGCTGCATAATAAGTGCCGGAAACAGAAACATTCTGCGCTTCTGCATCTGTCATTCTGTTTGCATCAGTAGCTGGTGTTCCTGTGTGCCAGCTTACAACAGTTCCTGCAGGAAGATTAGGAATAGAGTAAGCAGTATTCAGGTTCACCGTTTGTGATGGACAGGTATTATTAATACAGATTGTACCAGCCGGACAATTATTCACCACGGTAACGTTCTCGCTCTTATCGCATACATACGCCCAATTGGCTGTGTAGAAAGTAACCTTCACCAGGTAAGTGCCTGCACCGATCGGAACTACTACAGTACCCGGTGCATTGGTGTATGATTGATTGAAGACAGTAGCAAAGCTGCTGTTGAATACCTGCACGGTGGCAACGGGCGCTGTAATGCCGGTAATAGTGATCTGGTTATTGCCCGGAGTAAAAGTAACGCCGCTGCAATTGCCGGTTGCCTGGTCATCATCATTAATAGTAACGGTACCGGTAACTGAGCCGATCGAAACTGTAAAGTTCTCTGTTGGTTCAGTATCAGCATCGTTTAAGATTGGTATAGAAATCGTACCGCATGTTTGTCCTGCAGGGATCGTTACGGTTCCGGCTCCGCCTGTGTAATCTGAACCGGAAGTGGCCGTGCCATTAGCAGTAGCATAGCTATAAAGTATCGTATTGGAAGCCGGAGCAGAAAGGCATACCTGTAAAGATGCAGTGCCCGCGTTTTCATTAACAGTTACATTACTGATAGTAATTGCAGGCGCACAGGCGTCTGTACAAATAACATTTTCAACCGGGTTGTTAGCAGTTAAAGTATAGGTTGTATTGGCAACTGTAAGGCCCAGTGTTGTGTTGACCGGCCAGCTGAAATTCAAATTAGTAACATTATTATTCCTGGAAAACCCGGTTATACCAACCGAATCACACGTACCTATCCTGCCGTTCAGATCAGCCTTAACAAGCATTACATCATTATAAGAACCAGTGGTTGCGAAACCCGCTCCCACAACAAAATTGCCATCGGTTACAAGCTCCCAAAGCCATTGTGCGCCGGCCCTGGGATATCTTTTGGTCCACATAATATTTCCGGCAGCGCCAATCCTCATTAAATATATATCTGATGATGTATTATGGGGAAGCTCGCCGTATACTATTATCGCGCCTCCATCCGGTAAGGCAGTGAATCTTCCTTCGCGGGCGCCGCCTGTGGTGAAATCTTTAACCCACATTATGTTCCCGTTGAAATCAATTTTAAGCAGTCCGGCGCTTGCATTTTCAAAATTATATCCGTCGGCATTTCTCATACTTAGCAGGAAGCCGTCGGCTACTTTTTCTATCGGCCCGGGCCAGTTGGCGCGTGAATCAAAATCGTATGCCTTGGTCCACATAAGATTGCCGGTAACAAGGTCCAATTTTGAAATAACGGCATCATACCAGTTAGCGCTATAAATGATACCACTAACAACCAAACCACTTCCGCCATGATTGTCTTCAACAATACCATTACCTGAGTCGCTATTGCCCGTGCCGAGTTTTTTCTGCCAAAGGATATTTCCGCTGGCATCAATTTTCACCACCATCCAGTCTGCTACTCCAGGGGTATTCGGAAATGTTCCGCAAAATGCGTAACCACCGTCGCTGGTTGCGGTAAATGCAGATATATTACCGGGGCTTCCGTTGATGAAATATCTTTTCTGCCACAACACGTTTCCGCTTCCATCAAATCTTACCAGCCAGCTATCTCCCGTGAACGGTGAGGCTTCAGTTACATTTATCGCACCAGTAGCAACACAACCACCATCCGCCGTGGCTACGGCATGCGCCAGGTAATCTTCCTGCGTACCGCCCAGCGTTTTACTCCACAATAAGCTTCCTTTATTATCGAATTTCATTATGAGTGCATCATCATTGGCAGTTCCGCTTGCAGCCGAATGGCCCACTGCTATGTAACCACCATCCACGGTTTTTACAATACCATAAGCTTCGTCATCTCCCTGCAAGCCGCCAAAAGTTTTCTGGAAGGTAGGGCCGCAGTCGGAGGGGGGCTGGCCACTTGTAGCCGTTGCATTTGCTCCTTTCTCGCAGATGGAGCCCCAGTTAGCAGTATAAAAACGAACATTTACAAAGTATTGTCCTGCACCAAGTGGCGATACAACAACACTGCCCGGCTGATTGGTATAGGTTTGATTGTATACACTCGCCCAGGAGCTGTTGAACACCTGCACCGTTGCAATGGGTGCAGTTAATCCTGAGATGGTTATTTGCCCGTTGCCACCGGTAATAGTTACCGACGCACAATCCTGTGCAAAGCCAAAAGCTGATAAAAGTGAAATGCTTAAAAGTAGAATCAGGGGTTTCATATTGTGAGATTATAAGTTACAAGCATAGGTCTCCCGCAGAAAACCGGGGTTTACTGCATCGGTGTCAGCGTAATTTGCGCTATACATGGAGCGATAATAAAAAGGAAAATGGATTAGGCAGGTAAGGTTTAGGGGTGGTTCGTGGCGGAAAATTAGCAAAAAAAATTGGTTGCAAAGTCGCCACTAGTCAAGATTTTTTGCAGGATCAAGGTGTTTGTCATATTCCGGCTAAAAGAAAAATCCCAGGCTCTGGTGGCCTGGGATTTTTTGCTTATAATTCGAACAAATCAATTTATCAAGCTTACTGTTGCCTCATCAGCTTCAGCGTCTTCATTCCACTCGCAGAATTGATCCTCAGAAAGTAATTGCCTGAAGGAAACTGATCTAATCCTTCCAGTAAAACCGTATTGCTTCCGGGCGAAAGTTGCACGGATTGTTGCTTCAATTGCCTTCCCTGCAGATCCATCAGATCAAGCATTGCTTTTTCTTTCTTGTCAGAATCAATGATCACTCTTAACGAACGCGTGAAAGGATTAGGGAATACCATAATGCTTCTTGTTGCTGCTTCGTCTGCACCTGCACCTTTAACCTGAACTGTCCTTCCGATCTCTGCAGAAGAGCACTGCACGATGGTAACGTTCACCGGAATAGTTGCGCTGTAGCAACCACCTGAAATATGAATGGCTGCATAGTAAGTGCCGGAAACAGAAACGTTCTGTGCTTCTGCATCTGTCATTTTATTGGCATCTGTAGCCGGAGTACCTGTGTGCCAGCTTACAACTGTTCCTGCAGGAAGATTAGGAATAGAGTAAGCGGTATTCAGGTTCACAGTTTGTGAAGGACATGTATTGTTAAT
>JBAVMD010000567.1:0-8617 GCA_049689695.1 Chitinophagaceae bacterium
CGCCACTGCCGGCCTCCTCGCTTTTGTTTTTCCCGGGTCCATGTCCGCGAAAGCCCCATCATTCAATGTAACCAGGTTGAAATTGTCCGGCATTGATTGCAGCCCTGAGTACAACCCATTCACAGATGGCAACAATATAAGCCCGCTCAGCGGCTGGGGAAATTATCAATGGAAGATCAATACTTCCAGCGACAGTGCACAATTCTATTTCAACCAGGGCATCAATATGTATTATGCCTTTCACATTATAGAAGCAAGGGCATCGTTTGCTAAAGTAACCCAGCTTGATCCTCAATCTGCCATGGGCTGGTGGGCCCTCGCACTTTCATTTGGACCAAACATTAATGATTTTAGCTACAGCGCTCCGCCTGATGCTTTGTCTGCGGCCCGCAAGGCCCAAAGCCTCAGCAATTTCTATACACCCAAAGAAAAAGCGCTGATACACGCCATCAACACCCGCTATTCTGAAGATACTACGCAATCCCGCGAAACACTCAACAAGGCTTATGCGGCCGCGATGAAACAGGCTTTCAAAGACCTGCCGAAAGACGCCGACATCGCTGCCCTGTACGCAGATGCATTGATGGTGCTGCATCCGTGGGACCTGTACCACCACGATTTCAAACCCAAACCCTGGACACCGGAGATCGTGAGCGTTCTGGAAACCGCGCTTAAGTTAAACCCGGCCAACCCCGGCGCCAATCATTATTATATACACGCAGTGGAGGCTTCTGAGAACCCCGGCCGCGCATTGCCCAGCGCAGACCGTCTGCCGGGCCTTATGCCGGACGTGGCTCACCTTGTACACATGCCTTCACATATTTATATACGCACCGGTAATTATAATAAAGGTGTAGTGGTGAATGAGAACGCCATCCGTGGGTATCAGAAGTATCTGCAGGCCTTTCCGGCCGTGGCAGAAAATGTGGCTCTTTATAGCATCCACAATGTTCACATGGAGGCAAACTGCAACCAGATGTCTGGCAATTTTGCAAAATCAAAAGCTTCATCCATCAAAACATTAGAAAGCGTTCCGCAGGAATATCTTGCGATACCCGGCCCGCTCGGCCACTTTGTTCAATATGTATATGCTACTCCTATTTTTACCATGGTGAGGTTTGGCAAATGGGAAGAGATTTTGAAGGCCCCTGTTCCGGATTCGCTGCCATACGCCAAAATACTTTCGCATTTTGCGCGAGGCATTGCATTTGCCAGAACAGGCCAAACCAATCATGCAACATTTGAGCTTACCAATCTTCGCGTAAAAATGAATGAAGATGAAAGCCTGAAGGAACCTTTTACACCTTTTAATTCAGCATACAATACCAGCAGGATCGCGGAAGAAATACTGGCTGGCGTGATAGCTGAAGAAGCCGGCAGGCTGAACGATGCCATCGAACATTTTGAAAAAGGAGTTGCCTTCGAAGACGCGCTTATATATAATGAGCCGCGCGACTGGCTGCTGCCTGTTCGCCATTACCTGGGACAGGCATTACTGAAAACCGGCAAGTATGCGCAGGCTGAGTTGGTTTATATGCAGGACCTGAAGATCAATCCTACTAACGGCTGGGCGCTCACAGGCTTGCACCAGGCGCAGGTAAAGCAAAATAATAAGACCGCAGCAGCGAAAACGCTTGTTATGTTGAATAAGGCGTTTAGCGAAAAAGATGTGGAGGTAAAGTCTTCGGTGTTTTAGTTAGATTCCGGCCCCTCCTTACCTCCCCCAATAGGGGAGGCGAGGCAGCCTTCAAAAGAAATAGCAGCATTAAATCAGATTGTGATTGCTCATACGTAGCGGGACTGCCAAACCTCCCCTATTGGGGGAGGTAAGGAGGGGGCCGGACATGCGAGTTGCTGGTGCCAATCAACTAATCAGCTAATTAATTTCGTAGGTTTGCTGCATAAGCCAATCTATGTCTGAATTTTTCAGGAATAAGGTCGTGGTCATTACCGGCGGAACCGATGGCATCGGAAGGGCGCTCATTGATGCGCTGATACCACTCGGCGCAAAAGTGGCTACCTGCGGCCGAAATTTCGATAAACTATATAGGCTGCAGATGCAATACAGCAATGTAATGCTTCATGCCATTGTATGCGACGTAAGCAACGAGAAAGAGTGCCAGCGTTTTATTGATTCCACCGTTAAAGAATTCGGCGGCATCGACATTCTCATCAACAATGCAGGCATCAGCATGCGCGCATTGGTGAAAGACCTGGAAGTGGATGTGATCCGCAAGGTGATGGACGTAAATTTTTTCGGCTCTGTTTATTGCACCAAATTCGCGCTGCCCTACATTATAGAAAAGCAAGGTTCCATCGTGGGTATTTCTTCCATCGCAGGCTATCGCGGTCTGCCGGGACGCAGTGGTTACTCGGCCTCCAAGTTCGCTCTGCAGGGCTGGTTGGAATCACTGCGTACCGAGCTGCTTGATTCTAATGTTCACGTGATGTGGGTATGCCCGGGCTTCACCACCTCCAACATCCGCCATGCGGCGCTCGACAAAGAAGGACATCCCCAGGGTGACTCACCCATGGACGAGGGAAAGATGATGCCCGCTTCAGAAGTAGCAGAAAAGATCCTCGATGCCATCGAAAAAAGAAAACGTACTGTTGTGATGACCTTCACCGGCAAAAGAACAGTGCTGATGAATAAATTCTTTCCAGGCTTTACCGATAAAATGGTACATAAGTTTTTCTTTAAAGATGGAAAATTGGATAAATAGTTTGGGTATGAGTTATACGTAACCCTAAACTCGAAACCCGTAACTCAAAATGTCCTTACTAACCTTAACGTCAGACATCGGTCAACAGGATTATCTTGCAGGTGCCATTAAAGGACAACTGCTGCAGATACACCCTGACTTCCGGTTCGTAGACATCTCTCATCAACTGCTTCCTTTCAATTACCCCCAGGCGGCTTACATTACCCGCAATGCCATCAGGAATTTTCCGCCTCATACTTTTCACCTGGTGCTGGTGAACCTGTTCGAAACAAAACCCGAACAACTGCTGCTGGCTTATCATAACGAACAATACATTCTTTGCGCCGATAACGGCCTGCTCACCATGATCCTTGAAACGCGTCCGGAGTTTGTGATCGGGCTCCCGCTGGAAAAAACAGGTACCCGCAATGCACTTCATTGCGTAAAAGTGATGGGCGAAGCCATCAAAAAACTAATGGACGGCGTTAGCATGGACCAGATCGGCATACCCGATATCACTTACCAGGAAAAGAACGCCCTGCGCCCGCTGTTGGGCGAAAACTGGATAGAAGGCCAGATCATTTTCATAGATCATTTTGAGAACGTAGTGGTGAACATCACCCGCGACCAGTTTGAAGAACAGCGCAAAGGCCGCAGCTTCCGCATTGTTTTTAAAAGAGATGAAGTGATTGACCGCATCAGCGAAACCTATGCCGATGTGCCCGAAGGTGAAAAGCTCGCGCTCTTTAATTCAGCAGGCTACCTTGAAATCGCAGTGAACAAAGGCAATGCCGCAGGGCTTTTCGGCCTGCAAGGCTATCTTGAGCAGGCCCAGAATCATTATTTGCAGAACCGGCTGTTTTATCAGACAGTACGTATCTTTTTTGAGTGAGTAAAAAATCATTGGTCAATGAGTCATTTGGTCATTAAGTCATTGGCTCGTTCCGCGAACATAGTTTACTTATTGACCAATGACTTAATGACCTAATGACTAAGTGACCCAGCGACCTAATGACCTAAACAAATAAACCTCCATGACCCGCATCGTAAAAATGTCTTTCCACCCGCATACCATAGATAGCTTTCTTCAGCTTTTTGAAGAGAGGAAAAGTATTATCCGCAATTTCCCGGGCTGCACGCACCTTGCGTTGTTGAAAGACATCAACGATCCGCTTCAGTATTTTACTTATAGTATCTGGGAGAATGAAGAAGCTTTAAATAATTATCGCCAGTCTGATTTTTTTGTTGAGACCTGGGGAACTACCAAGAAACTGTTTGCGGGGAAGCCGGAGGCGTGGAGTGTGGAGGAGATTTGAGAAAGGGAACGCGGATCATCAGGATTGGTTAGGATTTTTTAGGATTGTTTGTGCATTATTTGAGCGGTTAAGCGTATGCAGCAACAATCTTAATTAATCCTAACCAATCCTGATGATCCGCGTTCCCTTCCCTAAAAACTACCTTAAAACGCTAAATCTTAGTATCAAAACCCAAAATCTCAAATTGTCCCCTATTTTTGTCAACTTCAAACAACCTATAAGTATGAGTTTTCGCAAAGTGAACAACATCACCGGCTGGGTCGTATGCTTCATCGCCTGTGTTGTTTATGTGCTTACCATGGAACCCACGGGCAGTTTCTGGGACTGTGGCGAATTTGTTTCCAGCTGTTACAAGCTCCAGATACCCCACCCTCCAGGCGCACCGCTCTTTGTTATGCTGGGTCGCGTGTTCATTGTGCTGTTCGGCGATAACCCAGCCTCAGCCGCCAAAGGCGTGAACTTCATGAGCGCCATGGCCAGCGGTTTCACCATTTTGTTCCTGTTCTGGACCATCACCCACTTTGCCCGCAAAATAGTGCAGCCCAAAGATGAGCTGCTTACAAATAACCAGATTTTCAACATCATGGGCGCCGGCGTTGTTGGCGCGCTGGCTTATACTTTCTCCGATTCTTTCTGGTACAGCGCCGTAGAAGGCGAGGTGTACGCACTCTCCTCTTTCTTTACAGCCGTAGTTTTCTGGGCCATACTTAAATGGGAAAGAGAAGTGGATTACGACCGCAAGAATGGTGTGAATGTTTCCAGGGCAGACCGGTGGGTAATCCTGATATTTTACCTGATGGGGCTCTCAGTAGGTGTTCACCTGCTGAACCTGCTTACCATTCCGGCCATTGTGATGGTCTATTACTTCAAGCGTTATAATGTTACAAGAATGGGCACCATAGTGGCCTTTCTTATTGGTTGCCTTATTACCGGGGTGGTACAGACCGTGGTGATCCAATGGTCTATCAAGGCTGCCGGCGCATTTGACCGCATGTTTGTAAACAGCTTCGGGCTGCCTTTCTTTTCAGGCTTCGTTTTCTTTTTTGTTCTTATTTCTATTCTGATATTGATCGGCATACGCTTCGCCTTAAAGCGCGGATATTATTTCCTTAAGCTGGGCCTTTGGTGCGTTGCCTTTATGATACTGGGCTATTCTACTTATTTCACAACGCTGGTACGTTCTAATGCAGATCCCGGCGTTGATATGTTCAACGTTGACAACCCGGTGAGCCTTGTAGGTTATCTCAGCCGCGAACAGTATGGCGACTGGCCAATTGTATATGGTCCGGATTTTACCACCCGCCCCCCATACGCTGAAACCGGGGACCTGTATGCAAAAGGAAAAGACAAGTACGAGGTTGTAGGCAAGATCCAGAAGCAGAAATGGGCCGCCGCAGAAGGAGCCCACCTCTTCCCGAGAATGTGGGATGGAAATAATGACCGCGGACAGGCGGAATGCTATCGCAATTTCTCCGGCCTTGCAGAAGGCGAAACGCCCACTATGGCCGATAACGTAAAATATTTTGTAAGCTATCAGAGCCGGTGGATGTACTGGCGATATTTTATGTGGAATTTTTCCGGTAAGCAGAATGACCTTCAGGGCTTTGGCAATATACGAGACGGTAACTGGATAACAGGTATCAGCTTCATAGACAAGATGCTTCACGGCAGTACCAACGCGCAACTTCCAGCTACCGCCGGTAAAGACAACAGGGCCAACAATAAAATGTACATGCTGCCCTTCATTCTTGGAGTGCTTGGCTTTATTTATCACCTGCTGGTGAACCGGCGGGATTGGTTCGTAACAGCCCTGCTCTTTTTCTTCACGGGGTTTGCAGTAGTGATCTACCTTAACCAGGCAGGTTACCAGCCGCGTGAACGTGACTATGCTTATGTGGGCTCGTTCTATGTTTTCGCTATCTGGATTGGGCTCGGTGTACTGCAGCTGCGGGATTGGTTCAGCAAAAAGCTGTCTGGCAATATCGCCACCTATCTTGCCTTCGGCATTTCTTTGCTTGCTGTGCCTGTGCTGATGGCTTCGCAGGAATGGGATGATCATGACCGCGGCAAAAAAGTGCTGGCGCGTGATCTCGGTAAAGATTACCTGGAAAGCTGTGAACAAAATGCGATCCTCATTTCTTTTGGAGATAACGATACCTATCCGCTCTGGTATGCGCTGGAAACAGAAGGCATACGCCAGGACCTGCGGGTAATGAATTATAGTTTATTGGGAACCGACTGGTATATTAACCAGTTCCGTTATAAAGTAAATAACAGCGCACCGGCTGATGTGATCTTCACGCCGGAACAAATACAAGGCAATAAGCGGGACATCGTTCCGGTATATCCTTTGCCCGGCTTCGATGCTAACCGTTATTATGATCTGTATGAAGTGCTGAAGACTGTAACGGCAAGCGATGATCAGCGGTACATGGCCTCAGCCGGCGATGGTACGCTGGTAAACGTGCTGCCTGCGAAAAAGGTAAGTATCCCGGTTGATGTGAACAAGGTTCGCGCGAACGGGACCGTTCAACCCGGCGACAGCGTTGTTACCAGTCTTTTACTGGATATCAAAAAGACTTACCTGTTTAAGAACGACCTGGCGGTGCTCGCATTGATAGCCGCTAATAAATGGGACCGTCCTATTTACTTCACTTCTCTGCAGGAAATAGACGAGCTGGGGCTTGCGCCTTACGTGCGTATGGAGGGACTTTCTTACAGGCTGGTGCCGGTTGCAAACCAGGAAGTGAACAGCGATAAATCTTATCGCAACATCATGGAAAAATTCGGTTATGGCAATGCGGCGCTGAAAGGAGTTTATTTTGATGAAGAGAACCGCCGCCACCTGAACAGCATCCGAGCCTCGCATGCCATTCTTGCTATGAACCTGGTAGATGAAGGCAAACTGGATTCAGCTAAAAAGATCCTGCAGAAATACGATACGCAGGTGAATATAGAAAATGTGCCTTATGGTATGACGTCTAACCGCGGCAACCAGCACAACCGCGTTTCTATGAGCTTCCTGTATGCGGCTTACCGCTCCGGTGATACGAACATGGCTAAGAAAGTTTCGGGTTCCCTCAAGAGCGACCTGGAACAGCAGATGCGGTATTACCGTTTGCTGGGCGACCAGTTAACAGACGAGCAATTGGCCAACGATGCTATGAGCAGAATGCAGAATGGTCCAAATGCGCTTTCCAGCGACCAGGATGTTTTTGTACAGGACATCGTATCTACTTACCAGATGTTGCAGAATCTCCGGCAATGGGAAAAAGAATTTGGCATTCCCAAACCGGGCGGAGGCAAAGAGAATAGTCCGGCTATTGTGAATCCTGGAGCGCCCGATACTCAAAGGAAACAGTAATTATTGATTATAAATTATTGATTATTGAATGTTCAAGCCCTGTTCTTTTGAACGGGGCTTGATGTTTAATAATCAATAATCTAATAATTAATAATCACCCCAGAGGAGTGTTAATAATTATCAATAATAAATAATCAATAATAAACTCCCTGATTTCGCCGTAATTTTAAATGAAGGAGGGTTGGATATGATTGGACATAATTTTTCGAAGTACGATCCGAACGAGCAGGGCAAAAGTAAATTCGACCAGTTGCTTGACATTTTTATGCAACTGCTTACTTACACCAATGGCGACGTGGCTGAAGCGCTGCAGTGGCTTAACCAGTTAGACAAAGAATACGAGCTTACAGATGATGAATACGGGATGGGCGATTTTCTTGATGACCTGAAAGACAAAGGTTACATCACAGAAGATGCGGCCAACGGCCAGATAAACATCACCCCAAAAACAGAACAGGGCATTCGTAAAAAATCGCTCGAGGAAATCTTTGGCAAGCTGAAAAAAACAAAGCAGGGTCAGCACCATACATTCAAGCCGGGACAGGGCGATGAGCTCAATCCTGAATCACGCGCATTTCAGTTTGGCGATATGCTTGAGCAGATAGATTTCACTACTTCGATACGCAATGCGCAGATCAATCATGGCATCGATGCATTTCAATTGCAGGAAGACGATCTTTCGATCCGCGAAACAGATTTCAAAGCACAGACTTCTACCGTGCTGATGATAGATATTTCGCATTCGATGATACTGTATGGAGAAGATCGCATTACGCCCGCTAAGAAAGTGGCGATGGCTTTGAGCGAGCTGATCACCACTAAATATCCTAAAGACACACTCAATATTGTAGTGTTTGGGAATGATGCGTGGACGGTTGAAATAAAAGACCTTCCTTATTTACAGGTCGGTCCTTATCACACCAATACAGTAGCTGGATTGGAACTGGCGATGGACCTTTTGCGAAGAAGAAAAAATCCGAACAAGCAAATCTTCATGATAACGGATGGCAAGCCTACCTGCCTGAAAATCGGCAAGCGTTATTATAAGAACAGTTTCGGGCTCGACAGAAAAGTAGTCAACCGTTGCATGAACCTTGCGGCGCAATGCAAGAAGATAAAAATTCCTATCACTACTTTTATGATCGCCACCGATCCTTACCTGCAGCGGTTTGTGCAGGAATTTACTGAAACGAATAATGGAAAGGCATTCTTTGCTTCACTGGATAAATTAGGAG
>JBAVMD010000568.1:0-2101 GCA_049689695.1 Chitinophagaceae bacterium
GAGGCTTCGCCTTTTTAAATCCCGGGTTCTTGCGGAGAAAAAAGGCGAAGCCTCTTTGCGCGTCTATAAAACAAATACTATGATGAATAAGTCACTTCGATGGGTGCCGGGTTACCAATAAAACATATTACTCGAGAAGAAAGCGTTAAAGAGCGTCATTGACTCGAAATGAGATGGATATAACTCGTCAACGCTTTGCAGAACACCATTGTCTTCAAACTCTACATCCTTGAACCGCACAAGTGGCAGAGCGGGCGGCAATTCCTTGTACCCTTCGAAGTGCAGCTGTATTTGTTCACTGACCCAATTGACAATCTCCTGATCGGAAGGAATAAAATCCTTGAAAATGAAATCGCCCAATCGCCCGGCAGGTTTATTCTTCCGCGGTAACTGTGTGTAAAAACAATAATAGGGTATTAGCTTGCTAACATTCACAACGATACTATGAGGCTTTGGTATTTTTAAAACAATGGCGATCCAGTAACCCCGCCTGATGGGATTGGGAATGCCTATCTCCCGGCATTCAAAGCGCTGTTGCAGGATGTTCAGGAGTTGTTGCCATTTTTCATCGAGGTAATCGTTTTTTTGCAAAGTCTCGTACAGCTTCCTGAACTGTGGGGTCATTCCATATATTTCGTCCTGATCGCTGATGCCTTTGGGATAAAAGCTGTAGGCCAACTGTAAAAACTCATTCTTTTGTTGTTGGACCTCTGGATTAGTGAAACCTGGTTCATCAGCTTCTGCCGTTTGAACATGAATATCCATGTAAGAGTTTGGGTCGCAGTTAAAAAACGTAACGAACCCTTCATCAGGGAGTCTTTCTGTAATGAACATCCTTTGATTAGCGTAGAGACGAAGGGAAACGCACTGTCCCTTGTAGTCCCACCAATATGTACTCGGAGGAGCTTCCACGTCTGCCGGTGTTACGCTCATGGCCATGTATTCATCCCCAATGGCTTTTTCCTTTTTCTTTACCAGGCCCTTATTTTTCAACCGGACGAAAACTGCGAGGATTTTGTTAGTACTATCTAATCCTATATGAAGCTCATCCAGGGGTATGCCAAACAATCTGAACTGCTTAGGATTCTTTATCGTCTTACTTATTATCATTAATGGGTATTCATCTTCAATTGTGACGGGTGGTTCTGTGAAATCAGAAACAGCGAATATTTTCTGCTGATTGAAGGACTGACCTACACATTGAATAAGGTCTGCTGGATTTAACTCGGCAGGCTTACCAACAGTATTGAACACTAACTTGGAATTGAGGGGTACAGTGTTGCAGATCTGGTAAAATTCTTTGATGCTTTGGTTGCCTGCAGCAATCAAGCAAAAAAATACTGTGAGGATAAGGGTAATGCGTAACATGGTAGTTCAGTTAAAAAGTGAGGTCAGTGGGCAACGGTGTATCTCTGCCTGAACAAACCAGCAGAAAAAAGGTAATCATAAACCGTGTACTGACCCAGATCATCGTATGAACCCTTGTAAGGATATCCACCATGAATTTTGTAATTGAACAATACATCGTGATTGGCGTACTTGTACTCTGTAAAGTATTTATTGACGATACGTTTTAATGCCTCAATCTTTGCATCCAACTCTAAATGATGTAGCAATCCGCTACAAACAACCTGGTGAGAAACACCTGAATGCTCCTGGCCCCGGTATGCATATACATCAACTACGACAATTGAGAAGTAAGGCACCAGCAGGGATACAGAAAGGGTCAGCGACGAATGCATGTGCAGACCGGTTTTCGATTCATCAGCAAGCGAAATGCTCACCTCGTAGCAAGGAAATTGGGCAGCTACCGAATTAAAAACCTGGTAGTCGCTCCATTCTGTTCGCACTGCATCAACGAGCTCGTACCATGCTTTCGGTTCTTCACGTTCAATCGCTTCGAACTTATCCTGCTGAATCTGCACTAGCTCCTGAAAGCCAGGGTAATCATGTGAGAAGTATGGCAAGCCGATAGGGTAATAGTGGTGAATTTGCTGCAAAAAATACTGCGCCAGTTCTTTGTTAGGATGCATGCAATAAAATTACCGTTTTCTTTTAATGCTTCTATGGTATGGATAACACCACTACATACAACGGTTCT
>JBAVMD010000569.1:0-4174 GCA_049689695.1 Chitinophagaceae bacterium
CAAATCGGATATATTAAATTATCCCACAGCCTCTTATTATGCATATTTCTTGTCTTTGCTCAATAAAAAAAGGCCTGCCGTAGCAGACCGTTTTTATGCTTTTTAATTTTAATTAGCCTTTTGCAACTATAAATTTATTTGAACTTGTTGCTTTGCCGCCGATAAATAAGGTATACACATAAGTGCCCGCAGTAAGTTGAGAACTGTTCACTACGAGTTGCGAATTGCCCTTGAGATTATTAAATTGTAAAACCTTTCTTCCTGCCACATCATATATTTCTATCGATGCATTCTGAACATTACCTGGCAGTGAATAACGAATTGTTGTGCTTGTGTTTGCAGGATTGGGAATAGCGTCTGACAAATAAACGGTCTTATTGTTCTTTAACTCGTTCAATTGTTTCTTCAGATCATCTATCATTACCTGTTGTTCCTGGATAGCCTTGAAGAGCACGGGTATCAATGATTGATAATTGATAGCAGTAAAATCTTCTGTACGTACAAGTTTATCGTTTTCAAAAACGGGTTGCTGAACAGCCTTTACAGCTTCAGGAAATACTTTCTCCAGTTCCTGCGCAATAAATCCATGCTGCAGATTTTCAGGCAACGCCATGTGCTTTAATTCATCAGCCTTATACTCATAAGAAACCGGGCGCAATTGCATGATCTTTTGCAATACATTTCCTTCTGTCCTGACATTTCTTTTCAGTTTTGCATCCGAAGGCTGATATGTTCCCGTAGTAAACACATTGCCTACAAAATACCCGGCCCAGTTCTGATTACCGCCGCCTGCTGCCTGGCCATACACGCCGTAGTTGGAAGAAACTCCCATTAATGCACGGCCATAAACTCCAACGCCGGTTACGCCCGCGCTGTCTGCATAAGCAAAACAACCTACATTGTAATTGGTTCCACCAACAGCACGGGCTTTAACACCGTAGTTGTCGAACCCGCCACGGCCTGTTGAAACAATCCCTTCTGTAAGCGCCCAGCCACCGGTTGCTATGGACTCTGATACAATAGCGGGATTTGAAAAATAGCCCCACGATTCATTTCGAATAGTGAGTTTGGATTGTGCGTTTGCAATTACGCCACACAGCAGTGCAGCGCCGATAGTACACATCAGTTTAGTGTTCTTATTCATATTGAGAGGGTTTAGTGACGCAGTACTGATAGAGGAGGTTTCGATAGGGAGATGTGTAATTTAATCAATTGCATAATAGCCGGATAAAAAAATTAACTTACTTACATCAATACAACATCCATTTTTGGCCACATAAATATTTCATTCGACCACATGAACATTTCATTCGACCAGTTAAGAAAAGAATTAAAAAAAAATCTGTTGCGATTATCTTTCACGGAATCAAAAGCAGATCTATGTGCCGGCATTTTTGCGGCAAATAGTCGTGATGGAGTTTATTCGCATGGGCTTAACCGTTTCCCGGTTTTTGTAAAGCATGTAGAAAAAGGATTGATCGATCCGCAGGCCGAACCTTCATTGATAGAAGCAAATGCAGCTACCGAAATCTGGGATGGACATCTTGCCCCCGGCATGTACACCGCAAGCATCTGCATGGACCGTGCAATTGCACTTGCCCGGCAACACGGTATCAGTTGCGTTACGGTCAGAAATACCAACCACTGGATGCGGGGCGGAACGTATGGCTGGCAGGCCGCCGATGCAGGTTGCGTAGGAATTTGTTTTACCAACGCTATTGCGGGTATGCCGGCCTGGGGTGGACAGCAGCCGGTGCTGGGCAATAACCCGCTGGTGATTGCCGTGCCTCGCCGGGAAGGACATGTGGTGCTTGATATGGCTATGTCGCAATACTCATACGGCAAGCTGCAGGAGTATGAATTACGCCATGAACAGTTGCCCATAGCAGGCGGTTACGATGAGCAGGGTAAGCTCACCACAAATCCATCGGTCATTCGTAAAACAAAACGTGCGCTTCCGGCTGGTTACTGGAAAGGGTCTGGCCTTGCCATGTTGTTGGATATTTTGCTGGTTGCCCTGAGCGGAGGCCGGTCTACCGCAGCCATTACTGCAAGCGGTGATGAGTATGCCGTAACACAGTGCTTCATTTGTCTTTCCCGTCCTGATTTGCATGAGCCGCTCATCAACGAGATCATTGCCTACGTAAAAAGCAGCACGCCCGCAGATGCGCAAACCCCTGTCACTTACCCGGGTGAACGAACATTGCGCACCCGCGAAAAAAACGAAAGAGATGGGATACCGGTTGATGAAGGGATATGGAAGCATGTGCTTGCACTATAAAAGCAGTTTCGGGTTTCGGGTTTGAAGTTTCGGGTTCTTAAATTCAAAATTGCGTGCAAATAGTTTATTCCTTGCAGAGAAGAACCCGAAACCTTAAACCAAATTGTCCTATCTTCGCGCAATCATTCAAACGATGAAGATTCTTATAAGAAAGGCTCGCATCATTGACCCCTCCTCTCCTTTTCACAATTCCGTTCACGATATATTTATTGATGGCGATTTTATTACCGCCATTGCCGACGACCTTTCCGGTGAAGCCGACCAGGTAATAGAAACAGATGGATTACATCTTTCGCCGGGCTGGGTAGATGTGTTTGCCAATTTCAATGATCCGGGGTACGAATACAAGGAAACACTCGATAGCGGTGCATTGGCGGCAGCAGCCGGGGGTTTTACGCATGTATTTGTAATACCTAACACAAACCCTGTTATCGACAGCAAATCGCAGGTAGAATACATCAGGCGAAGATCTGCTTCACTGCCGGTACATATTCATCCTATTGGTGCTATCACGCGGAATGCAGAGGGAAAAGAGCTGGCCGAGATGTACGATATGCATTCAAGCGGGTCCATTGCTTTTTCCGATGGCGTTAATTCCATTCAGTCTTCGGGCCTGCTGCTGAAGGCGCTTCAATATGTAAAAGCATTTGATGGCGTGGTGATCCAGGTCCCCGACGATACCACCGTGGGCACTTACGGTCTCATGAACGAAGGCGCAACTTCCACCCGGCTGGGGCTTCCGGGAAAACCGGCTATGTCGGAAGAACTGATGGTGGCGCGGGACCTGAAGCTGGCACGCTACGCAGATTCAAAAGTTCATTTCACGGGGATCTCATCCGCCAAATCACTTGAATACATTCATCGTTCCAAGGAAGGAGGCATTGCTGTAACGGCTTCCGTTACCCCATTTCACCTTTATTTTACCGACGAAGACCTTTCAGAATACGATACCAATCTAAAAGTGCTGCCTCCGTTGCGGGCAGCCCGTGACAGGCAGGCGCTGCGCGATGCCGTTGAAAACGATATAGTGGATTGCATTGCTACTCACCATCAGCCACATGAGTGGGACAGCAAGACCTGCGAATTTCAGCAGGCGAGATTTGGTATGATAGGCCTCGAGACCTGTTTTGGTGTTATGCGATCGATCGGCATCAGCACAGAAAAATTTGTTCAGCTGGCATCCGTCAATCCCAGAAGAATATTCGGATTGCCTCCGGCAACCATCGATCTGCAACAGAAAGCAGACCTCACATTGTTTTTACCGGATGTAATGTTTACGCTGGAAGAGCGACACATACGCTCGAAATCGAAAAACACGCCTTTCATGGGCAAACAGCTCACCGGGCGTGCAATCGGGATAATCAATGGAGACAAACTATTTTTGAACCAATAAAACCAACTGCATGAAGCAGAAACAAAAACCTTTTGTTGCATATGGCATCGTTTCGGCGATCGTAGCTATTTTATTTCTCTTGGTATTGTACCTGGGCGGAATTAAATGGTTTATGCATCCTGTAGCCTATTTCGGATATCTTTTTCCTATTGTGCTGGCTGCTATTGCGGCTCAGAAACAGAAGGAGCTAAACGGAGGCTATCTTAATTTCAGCGAAGCATTAAAAGGGGTTTTTTTGGTTTTTGTGATTACAGCCGCAGCCACCACATTATTCAGTTTTATCCTGTTCAATTACATCGATGTCGCCTTTCGTGAAGCGTTGAACCAGAGAGCCGCTGAAGTGGCAGGAGAGTTTATGAGAAAATTCGGCGCCAGCGAAGATGATATCGATAAGGCCATGGAGGAAGCAATGTCCGGCAATCCGAATTCCCCCGGTAAAATGCTGCTTGGCTTTGCTTTTTACTGTATTATATGGTTTATTATTGCACTCATTGTAGCAG
>JBAVMD010000570.1:0-10362 GCA_049689695.1 Chitinophagaceae bacterium
GATCAAGCAGAACATGACGAATAAAGAAATTTCAAAAGAGCTATCTTTAAGCCTCTACACTGTTGAAACGCATCGAAAAAATATCATGCAGAAACTGCAACTGAAATCACCAGCTGCATTAATGAAGTTTATTATTGAGAACAACTTATAAGCCGTTAAATGAAAAGGTTGTTACCATTCGAAAGACTAATTAAAATCGTTTGGTGAAGCAACACAAAAACACGTCGTTACTTTAAGTTATCGATAATTCATCAACGGCAAATTTGGAGCATGTATGAAGGCCATGATTTAATCTTAAATGGAGAAAGTTATGCCGTCATTCGCGAACGTGTAATCAATATCGTAGGGAAAAACCTGTTGAAAGCAGCTATGCATAAATTGAATTTATCTGCCTGCGCTTATGATCGTATTTTAAAAGTAAGCTGGACCATTGCTGATCTTTCGGGAAGCGAGGATATAAAGCCGGAGTATTTAGCGGAGGCGATACAATATAGAAGCTTGGATAGAGAAGGTTGGGGAGGGTAACACGTGAATTCACCCTTTTTTTAGATTAGTATGTTTTAACGCAATAATAAAACTACCTTAACATCAGGCACGATCTTGGGCAATTCAAACAAACAACAAATATGAACTTCTGGGATTATCATGGAATTTTATTCCTTCTCGGAATGACCATTTTCCCTCGTATTACCTTGCTTTTCTTTGCCAGTGTATCATTTGGTTTTTGGGCAATGCTCGGGTTGATTTTTGCACCTCATCTTCTGGTAGCGATCTATGCTACTATTTACTATTGGGATGCCAACCCGATCCTTTGTATTATTTCCTGGATAGTAGCGCTGGGCGGTACGGGGGGAGAAGCAAAAATTGCAAAGGATAGAGTTTCCCGATAGAAAATATAAGCAATTCAGGCAATTATTATTTTCCATGCTGCCAGCAATACCCATTGCTCTTTGCACTCCGGCTGCACCTGCTTCCCTTCTTTGTTGTAGCACGGCATTGAGAAGAAGCCGGAGGTTTATCTGCTGATGTCTTCTCCTTAACAGATTTTGGAAGATCTCTTTTTACAGGCGCACAAATGCCACAGGTGCCACCCGATTTGCAATATTTACAGGAGCTGCAGGACGAACATGCGTTGCAGGGTGTATAACCGTAACAAGTTGCAACAGGCTTGCCGTCTGATCTTACTTCTGTTTTTGGACAAGCTATAGCAAATAAAATAGCCAGGACTAACACCATGAATGTCTGCATAACACGAAAGGTTTTGATTACGTTAGCGTATACTAACCTATCGCGTTAAATACATTTAGAAAAGGGGAAAAACACTGATATTGAAAGCTCATGCAGCAGTCTGACTTACCAGCTTCTCTTTTAAAGCTATTAATGTCCCTTCACCCAGGTGGTTGTACCACTAACAACTTCTCCACTCTTCATCTTGCTACCGTCACGCTCAATCTCGATCACCTTATGCTGACACCAGGCGCCGCTGAGATTATTATTATCGTAAGGACTTATTTTCAGAATGATGGCTCCTGATCTGTCAGTCCCTTCTTTAGCCGTGTAAAGCAACCGGATGGCCATATCGGAAATATTTCCTTTAAAGTTCCATTCTCCAAACTCCGGCGCATATCCTTTTCCCGTTACTCTTTTGCCCCAGATCTCGGTTATTTCAACCGTATCATTAGAAATTATCTCCTGCGAATTGGCCGGACCCGGATTTTGCATCCATCTACAATTCCATTTGCCCTTCAGGTGCTTATATTTTCTTCCACTATAAAACAGGTTTACTATTTCGTCTTTAAATGTACCCAGTATCAACCCTAAAATTGTTGATACAATTAAAACTATCAGCTGAGTTGTGTCGCTCATAAAAGATTTATTAAAAAGAAATATACAAACCTGCGTAATACCTGCCGCTGGGAAAAACACGGTTTTTTACAGGACGATAAAATCCGTGAAATCCTTTAATCCTCTTCAATCCGTGATAAAGTCTTCGATAAAATCTGTGATAAAAGAAATCCCGCCTCGGGGCGGGATCAATATGCAAAATCAAAATAACCAGCTTTAAAAATTCCTCACTATCTCATCCCTGAATGCCTTGGTAAGATATTCATTCACGGTTTCCATATTGTTCCATTCGCGAAAAGAAAAACGGTCTTTGTCCCAATGCAATTCAAGATGAAGCGGAGACTCGGGATAAAGTGATTGCGCCTTGCCGGCAGACATCTTCATTGCTTCGGAGTTAATTCTCCTGTACTCAGCCTCCTCAAATTCATTCTGCGTAACCTGCCTGTTCCCAATAAAAAAACTGAAAGATGGGTTATACATACTTAGGAGCTTTGTTGCTAAAAATACTGATTCTGTTGCGAAAAATCACGCAAGCGAGGTGTGCAGTTATCCACATTTTTAGTTCGTAGTTTGTGCTTTACGGTTTTAATTACTATGTGCATAGCCGCTACCCCAACTCACTTTCCACTCGCTCCCAAAAAACTCACCCCCCTATCTGACCTGATCCTCAACAACTCATCATAATCCATTTCCTCTACCTGAAGTTTAGGGATCACGCACAGCACAGCCTGCGCAATGGCCTTTGTATAAGGATACTGTATCAGTTCCGGATCTTTGGTCACCTGCGTAACGGCCTTTGTAATCACAATCGGAATATTTCCTGTATTGTTCAATCCAATCATGATCTCGCCCCTGAAACCTGAATCTATCACGCCCATCCTGGTAGATAATCCTATCGAGCCCGTACTGCTGCGCTCTTTAATGAACAAAACATAATCCAGCGGAAAGGCTGTCGCAATGCCAGTAGGCACCAGCTTAATATCCCCGGGATTCAGCAACATGCTTTCCTCACTAAAGCAACTGTAAATATCATAACCGGAATCTTCTTCCCTTTTGGCAGGCACCACAGCGCCCTGGCGGGTCTTGGCAAAATATAAATATTGGTCGGGCATGCAATGCAGTATTTGTGCAATAATACTTATTATTTGTGCTGCCGGCAGGCGGGTAAAGCAGATGTGTAAAACATGTGTCAGGTTGTGAAAGGCCAATATCAGTGGATTCTTGCTAATTTGTCATATAAATGATGTTGTCACAATTATTGCTGCAACACATCTTTCCTCAATCAATTGCATGAAAACACTTTTGAAATATCTGAGGCCGCACAGAACATTAGTAATATTCACACTCGTTCTGGCAGCCATCAATACCGGTTTCTCCCTGCTCGATCCCATCATTCTCGGAAAACTGGTGAAGCTGGGCAGCGATTACCTGAAAAATATGACGGGCTACACGCAGGAACGCTTTTTTTGGTCGTGGTCCTGGGATAGTCCCGGCGTTATTTACCTGCTGGTAGCTTCCATTACCGTGGCCATGATAAGCCGCATTGCAAAAAACATCCAGGATTATTTTCTCAGCGTAGTAGTGCAAAAATTCGGCGCCAAGGTTTTTACTGATGGATTGCAGCATGCCATGAAACTGCCTTACCAGGAATTTGAAGACCAGCGAAGCGGTGAAACGTTGAGCGTGCTGCAGAAAGTGCGTTCAGATACAGAACGCTTCATGAATATGTTCATCAATATCCTGTTCGGCGTAATTGTGGGCGTTGTGTTTGTAATGGTATACGCATCTTTCTTTATTCACTGGAGCGTGCCCGTTGCTTATTTCGTGGGCATTCTTTTACTTACACTCATCACCAATGCGTTAAGTAAAAAGATCAAGAGCATTCAGAAGAACATCGTAACACAAACCACTGCGCTGGCAGGCAGCACAACAGAATCGCTGCGCAACATCGAGCTGGTAAAAAGCCTCGGCCTCACAGAGCAGGAAGTAGGCCGGCTGAACAAGAACACTTATAAAATATTAGGTCTTGAGCTCACCAAGGTAAAGCGCATCCGCAGCATCAGCTTTGTACAGGGCACATTTGTAAATACGTTGCGGCAGGTGATCCTCTTCATACTCATGTGGCTCATTTTTAAAGACAAGATGGATGAAGGACAACTGGTGACCATGCAGATCTATTCCTTCTTTGTATTTGGCCCGCTGCAGGAAATAGGCAACATTATTCTTTCTTATCGCGAAGCGGAAGCATCGCTGAATAATTTCAAAAATCTCATGCAGAAATCTCCGGAACCGCAACCTGATCATCCGGTGCATCTCGGAGATATCCGCAATCTTGAATTTACAGAAGTGGGCTTCAAGCACCAGACCGCGCAACAACCAGCTATAGATGATATCAGCTTCCAGGTAAAAACGGGTGAGACCATTGCGTTCGTGGGCCCTTCCGGCTCTGGCAAAACAACGCTTATGAAATTGCTGGTTGGATTGTACCGTCCGCAGAAAGGAAAGATCTTGTACAATGGAATCGATGAGAACTCTATCAATTATGAAGACCTGCGCAACCAGATCGGTTTCGTAACGCAGGACACGCAACTGTTCTCTGGGACCATCAGCGAAAACCTGATGTTCGTAAACCCTGAGGCTACACATGATGACCTGATAGATGTAATGCACAAAGCATCTTGTCATAACCTGCTTTCAAGGGCCGAAAAAGGATTGGAAACCATGATAGGCGAAGGAGGATTGAAGTTATCGGGTGGCGAAAAGCAACGCCTTTCCATTGCACGCGCACTGCTGAGAAAAACGCACCTGCTTATATTCGATGAGGCCACTTCGTCGCTGGATTCATTAACCGAAGAAGACATCACGCAAACCATTCGCGACGTTTCTTCGCAGCGCAACCAGATCACGATACTTATTGCACACCGCCTTTCTACCATCATGCATGCCGACCGCATTTATGTTCTGGAAAAAGGGGAAGTAGTGGAAACAGGAACACACGATAGCCTGCTGGAAGAAAAAGGATTGTATTATGCCATGTGGCGGCAGCAGATCGGAGAAAGGAAATCGAAGGGAGTCGTTGTAAATTAGAAAATTTGAAAATGGCGCAATTAGCAAATGGTTAGCTATTTCGCTTCGATTTTTAATTGAGCAATTTCATATTTGCTAATTAAAAACAAAAAGGCCGGGAAGAATCCCAGCCTTGTACTTCTATGAAATTGGGTTAGTAACCGTATTATAACGATTACAATTAAATTATATTATGCGATCTGTGAATTGCAGAGATATAGCGCAGATGTAAGAAAATGGAAGGATGTTGCAGATTAGTGGCTGCGTACGACAAGTTCTTATGATCAGCTTCGCTGATCCAATCTGCAAAATCCTTCCATCTTCTTAAATCTGCGCTATATTTCTATACTTCCATGATATTTTGCCCTTTATTTCTTCAACATCACCGAGATCGGCACATTCAGCTTGATGCTGAAATTTCTTCCCATATTAAATACGCCCATGCGCCCGGTAACAGGGTTCACTGCAGCATACTTCAGGCGATTGAGATGATTTTGGTACGCAACATCTCCAAGGTTATTTGCATTCAGAAAAAGACTGAACAGCGTTTTGTTTTTTGAGGCCACATCAAAACCGAACTCTGCATTCAGCAGCATATATCCCGGGCTTGATGTTTCCGTTTCATAAGCCGTGAACGGATGATTTTGTTCGAATGTTTTATCCATCTCCAGGTGAACATATAAATTCTTCAACACTTTCCCTTTCTGCAGGAACTCTACCCTTGCTTCGGAAATAAGCCGCGCAGCAGGAACAAAAGGAATATTATTTGAACCGCCTATCGCATCGCGGAATCTTCCATTCACCATTGAAAATGTATTTTCAAAATGCAGCCAGTCAAGCGGATGCGGGTGAATGTCTACACGCAGCTCAAGCCCTGCAAGGCGCGCAGCCCGCTGGTCAAATTGAAAAGCAGGAATAAAATTTCCGTCAACTTCAACAGTAGAATCGCCTCCACCCGAGGCAGTGAGCTTACGGTAAAAAATAAAATTGCTGATGTTGTTTGAAAAAAGCGTGGCCTCCATCGAAATATGTTCGGAATGCAATTCAATACCGGCATCCAGTTGCAGGCTAGTTTCAGATTTTAAATTATTATACCCGTATTCGTAACGGTTTGTTCCTTCATGCGTACCATTCGATGCCAGCTCGGGTATGGTAGGCGCACGAAACCCGCGTGCAATATTGAACTTAAGCGTTACCAGTTCAGAAGGCAGATAACTTAAGCCTGCACTTCCTGATAAGTTAGCAAAGCTTTTTTTAAAGCTGGTAAATTTTACTTCGTTGCCTTCATTGAATTCTTTTGAATTCAATGAACGATTATCGAAACGCATACCGCCGCTTAAAGTAAGCTTATCAAAACTTTTTTGCGAAAAGATAAAACCCCCGATATCGAATAGCGCGTATTCAGGTATCAGCACTTCCATGCCTTTATTCCGGTTCTGTTGCGCCATTCCATTCAGCCCGATGGCGGTGCGCCATGCATTTTTTTCCGCAACGTGATAAATGGCGCTGTACGTAAACGTGCCCAGGTCAAAGAACAATTCTTTTTCAGATGGATCATCCACATTTCCGTACTCGATGCGCTGGTTGCCCTGGTAACCCGCAACAAGCGCAAGCCTCGATTCACCAATGTTGAAATTATTATCGGAAATGAATTTCACATGCTGCACACTTTGCCATGGCACCTGAGGTTTAACGGAATTGAAATCATCATCAGCAGGAAAAGTTTCGCCTCCTCCCGGCAAAGGTTTGATGAACCTGCCATTATCATCCCGGTCGCCCTCTATGATGCCGGGATGCTGGTTGAAATAGCTCGCAATAAAATGAGAATAACCCCAGTTGCCATTATAGCCGATGTACCCCCCGATGTTGCGCTCATTGAACTTTGAATTGTACACCCTGCCATCGTATTTATTACGGTAGTCGGCGGCAGCCTTCAATGAACTACTCACATTCCAGTTAAAGCCTTTATGATTAGCGCCGAGATTTATGCCAAACCCTCGCAGGCGATTGTTGGTCTGGTAATTAGAAATGAAATTACCGCGCAGGCTGCCTGATGGTACAGGAATATTGCTCATGATGTTGATAACGCCGGCCATCGCATCGCTGCCATACATCAGTGAAGCGGGGCCTTTCAATATTTCAATTTTACTTACACTGTATTCATCTATCTCCAAACCATGCTCGTCTCCCCATTGCTGCCCTTCCTGGCGTACGCCATCGTGAATGGTGATCACCCTGTTGTACCCAAGCCCGCGGATCACGGGTTTGGAAATAGCCGGACCGGTAGATATTTGCGATACCCCGGGCTGGCGACTGATGGCATCCACGATATTTGTTCCGGCTGTTCGCAGCAAGTCCTGACGGCGTATGGTTGTAATGGGTGTTGCGGTGCGCCTCGCCTGCGTGGCAGCGCTTAGACCGGTCACCACTACTTCACTTCTTTCCGCAACCTCTGCTGCAATTTTGAAATCCTTTTTAACCTCACCTCTTATATCTACATATTCCGAAGTTCCGCCATAGCCTACAAAGCTTATTTCAACAAGATGCCTGCCTGCAGGGATATTGATAAACGAGAACCCGCCTTCCGCAGAAGTAGCTGCACCTAATTTCAGATCAGAAAAATAAACAGTGGCTCCCGGCAATGGCAGGCCCGTTGCAATATCAAAGACCTTTCCTGAAAAACTATTGCGCATGCCCCGTGTAACGGGCTTTGCAACAATGCTATCCTGGGCCACGACAGTAATAGCTATAAATGAAATAATGAACGATATGATAAACTTTTGCATACAATCATTTTATTCACCTTGTGATTATGAAAACTTGCAATGAGAACAATTTCAATAAAAATGATTACATGCAGGGCGGGCCGCGAAGACTTAAAAGAAAGAATGCCTGAGGTGTGTATGAATGATCGAAGAAATCAACGAATTCAGTAAAGGGGATAACAGCTAATTTGTTTGTTATCTTATCAACTTCAGTAAAAGGAGATTCTGCAACAAGGTTCAGCCGGTCGCAACTAAACCCCTTTTCTATAAATGCTGAACTATTGCCTGGAACAGTGTCTGAAAGATCAGTATGATGAGCCAGCACATCGTGCAACAACTGGCGTGGCGTAATGCTGAATGTAAACAACAACAGCAACACCCACCCTAAAACAAATTGTATCTTATTTGGCTTCTTCAAAGTTGATGCTGCAAAAGTAGATTTTTTTTTGGAGCTACGAGCGGCGAGCTCAAAGCTCGAAGCTCGAAGCTCACAGCTTCCCTACCTGATCTTCAACATGCTCCTCACCTGCTGAACGGAGCCATTCTGCAATCTTGCATAGTACACGCCTGCTGGAAGGCCAAAGCTTTCAAAAGTGATGGAGTAAGTGCCGGGAGCATATTCTTTATCAGTAAGGTTTTTAATTACCCGTCCCAGCATATCTATCACCTGCACTAAAGTATGTCCGCCAGCCGAAGTAAAAGTGATCCGGGTACGCACTTCAAAGGGGTTGGGAGAATTAATGATGAGCTCATCACCCGCGGTTACAGGATCGGAAGCCGAGCAGCCCGCATTTGTATAAAGCGGAATATCCTGGAAATTTTTAAGCATGATGGTCTGCAGGTCTGTCGGGTTTACGCAGAACCATTGTTTCAGCACAGAAGCGTACACGCTTCTGAAATCATATTGAAATGGAATATTGTCGTTCACACTGGCATTAGCAGGTATCACAGGATTGCTTCCAACAACGCCGGACTTCACTTTTTTTCCAAACACAAACATCGGAGCTGCTGCTCCATGATCGGTGCCAAAGCTAGCGTTCGATTTAATACGCCTTCCAAATTCAGAAAACGTAAGACCGGTAACCCTGTCTTCTATCTCCAGGAATTTCAGATCATCCATGAATGCCTTGATGGCATCAGATACTCGCTGCATCAACGTGGCATGTGTGCCCGTTGTAACATCTGTTGTGTTTACCTGGCTGGAATGTGTATCAAACCCTCCCATGCTCACCATATACACACGTGTTCTCAATCCGCCTTTAATAAGCCGCGCTACAATCTTCAGCTGATCTCCCAGCGTGTTCTGGGTTGGATAAGTGACCTGCTGCATAACTTTTGCAGCCGCATCTTTGATCACCTGCGCGTACTGTTGCGTTTGTTGCGACACCATGCGGATGTATTTCAACTCTTTTCCCCAGGGCGTATCAGGCACAGGGTCCTGGTTGCCAGACAGCAGGTTGTAAAAATTATTGGGATCGCTGATGCTCATGCCCATGTTCACCGTTGGCCCCTGCAGCGTGAGTGATGTAACAGAACCTATCTGTATCGCCAGCGGGTCTGGCATGATTGTATTTGGAAAGCCATTCGGGAAGTTCGGGTATTCGGCACCGAGATACCGCCCGGCCCATCCGCTTGTAATTACATCATCACTATCTGAAGCGCTCATCCAGATATCTGTTGCCCGGAAGTGCGAAAAATTGGGGGTTGGATAACCTACAGCCTGTATGATGGCCAGCTTGCCATCGTTGTACAAACTCTGCAAACCGGTCATAGAAGGATGCAGCCCGGTTTTATTATTGCCTGCAAGCGTCAATACCTTGTTCTGCGGAATAGCAATATTAGCACGCGCGTTGAAATAATTTCCGTAAAACTCTACAGGGATAACCATGTTCAAACCATCATTTCCTCCGTTAAGTTGTATCAGCACCATCACATGATCTGTTAATGTGCCGGCGCCCGATAAAGCCTGCATCAGTGGTGAATTACCGCTGAATGCTTTTACTGAATAGCCATTGAGTATGGCAGGCAGAATAGTAGCAGCGGGTATGCTGTTCCGTAAAAAAATCCTGCGCTTCATAATGTATGATTTAAGCCAGTTGGTATTCAGGCAGGTTCATGAAATATTTATACAGGTCGCGCAAACGGGTGTAAATCGTTTGGTAAAGCATCTGGTCGTTTGGCGTGGCGATGTATGCATACCATGCATTGCTCCAGTAATAATCCTGGTCTTGCCCGCTCAGCAAAATGCTTTTCTTCACTGCTTCTTTAGTAGCATTGGACATTGGCACGGAGTAAAGTATGTCGAGCGAATCGCTGATGAGCGCATTGGGATCTGCGGGATTAGACAATGTTTTTGCGAATGCGACAGGATCAACCTGTATTCTTTTGTTATTGCGCGTATACCCTGAAACAACCAATTGATCGGTAAAGCGGTTGCGCTTGGGCAACGTATCGGAATTGATCCAGATCTCGTAGAACTGCGGCGCCTGGTAATAAGGAGGCCAGCCCGACACACTGGGAGGATCGCCGAGATTTTGTTGAGCGGTAGCTGCCTGCCCGCGCAGGTATTCCCACATGAAATAAGCATTCACATAATCTGAAGGTGGTGGCAATTGAATGTTGAACTCACGCACAATGCCAACCGCCATGTCCACCGGCGTTTTGATCATGCAGCCCTGGTTAAGCG
>JBAVMD010000571.1:0-12373 GCA_049689695.1 Chitinophagaceae bacterium
GCTTACAAAAGGAATTCTGAAGAAAGAAGCAGATTATCCAACGTCTAACTATAGGCCGCAGGCAGTGAGCGTGGATAAGAGTAGTAGTTCTTTCTGAGGATGTTGTCCCGATAGCTATCGTGATGGAAGTTGGAGGTATTTACAAATAGCTGATTTGTGGATAATGGAAGTGGTTGAGAGGGAACGCGGATCATCAGGATCTTTTAGGATTTATTATGATTAGTTGCTGCATGTGTCTAGTTGTTCACAACTTCGGGGAAGACCCTAATAAATCCTAAAAGATCCTAATGATCCGCGTTCCCTTCCTTGATGATTAAACTTCAGGAAATTGCTATTTGCAAGAACTACTCTCCCATATTTAGAATCGCGGTTCTTGGGTCTTCAGTATAGAAGTAAGAGGAATCTACGATTTCTTTGAGTGATTTTTAACAATTTCAGCCCTGAACGCCTGAAATACAATGAACTGTGGTATTGAATTTGCTCATCGAAAGGGATTGGATTACTTTTACACCCTATCCCGCAACTCTTGAAAAAGTTCTGGAAAATAACGCGTTATACTTTGCTGGGCATACTGCTTTTAATAGTGTTTGCCTGGCTCGCTATCCAAACTACTCCCGTTCAGAACTGGCTTGCAGGAAAGGTGACCGCACGCCTTTCGAAAGATCTCAATACTACCATCAGGATCAAGAAGGTAGATTTTGCATTGTTCAATAAAATGCTGCTGGAAGGCATGTTGGTGCAGGACCGGAAAAAAGATACCCTGTTGTATGCAGGAACAGTGGAGGTGCGTATTACAGACTGGTTCTTTTTCAAGGACAATATCGAATTAAAGTACATCGCCCTGAAAAATGCGCAGATCAACTTCGAGCGCTCCGATTCTGTCTGGAATTACCAGTTCCTCGTTGATTATTTTTCCGGCCCAAAAAAAACCAACAGCAACAGGAAAACCATCGATTATAATTTCAAGGTTGTTGACCTGGAAAATGTGTCGCTTGTTCAAAAAGACGGATGGCTCGGCCAGAACCAGATCATTCGCATCGGCTCGCTCAAAATGGACCCCGAGGATGTTGATCTCATAAAAAAAGTAGCGCACATTAAAACGCTCGCCGTTACCAGGCCTGAATTTTTTCTTTATAAGTATGCAGGAAAAAAACCGCGCAGGGATACCAGCAACGATACCGTAGTTACCATTGTGAACGACCCCGCAAAGCTGCGCTGGAATTCCGGCGACTGGGATGTGCAAATCGATGAGCTGACCATAGACAACGGCAAATTCAGTAACGACCAGTACACAGAACGTAAACCCTACGCTCATTTCGACGGGCAACATATTGTATTCGATAACATCACCGGCAAGTTTACCAATCTCCGTTTTCAAAAAGATACCATCACAGCCAATGTTAGCCTTAGAGCAAAAGAACGTTCCGGCTTTGAAGTGAAAGCGCTTACTGCAAGAATGGTTATGCATCCCGAGCTGCTTGCTTTTCAAAGTCTCGATCTGCGCACCAACCGCAGCCGCCTTCGCAATTATTTTGCGATAGAATACAACAGCTTCGATGATATGGGCGATTTTATTTCGGCCGTGTCGCTCGAAGGACAATTTGAAGGTTCGGAAGTGAATAGCGATGATATCGCTTTTTTTGCGCCTGTAATGAAAGACTGGAAAAAGATCATCAGGCTGCAGGGGAACGTAAAGGGGTCAGTAGATAATTTAACTGCAAAGAACCTGGTAGTGCAGGCCGGCAACAATACTTTCCTTAATGGTGATTTTCATATTTCAGGATTGCCTGACATAGATCACGCCTTCATCGATTTCAAAGCAAATGAATTCCGCACTACATACGGCGATGCGGTAAGGTTGTTGCCAGTGCTGGCTAAGGTTACCGTACCTGATCTGAGCAAGCTGCAATACATCCGCTTTCGTGGAAACTTTACAGGGTTCATTAAAGACTTTGTTACTTACGGAACCATCGAAACCGCCCTGGGCACTATTACCAGTGACCTTAACATGAAGCTGAACAGGTCGCAACCGGTGTACTCTGGCAATATCTCCACCAGGCAGTTTAAGCTGGGCAGCTTTCTCGACAATGCGCAGTTCGGCAACCTGAGCTTTACAGGAAAAATAAAAGGCAGCGGTTTTAACCTGAATGTGCTGGACGCGTCTTTGCAGGGAGAAGTGCAGGAGATCGGCTTCAGGGGATATACTTACAAAAACCTCGACATCAACGGAACGTTCAATAAAAAACTTTTCAATGGCAAGTTCATTTCAAAAGATCCTAACCTGCTGGTAAGCCTGGATGGATTGATCGATCTGAACAATACCGCGCCGCGTTTTGATTTTACGGCCAATGTTGAAAAAGCCAACCTGCAAAAGCTGAACCTGTACAACAGGAACATTGAGTTCAATGGAAAGTTCCATGTTGATTTTACCGGCACCAACATAGATGATTTCATGGGCACCGCCCGCATTTATGAAGCCTCTGTGTTCAACGAAGGCAAACGCTTTTCTTTCGATTCATTGATAGTGGAATCGAAAGTGATGGATAATAACAAAACGCTTACTGTTGTAAGCAATGAATTTGATGGCGCTATTGCCGGTGATTTTTCTATCAGGGAATTGCCTGCCGCTTTCCAGACCTTTCTCAACAGGTATTATCCTTCTTACATCAAGCCTTCCCGCACGCTGGCAAAGAATGAAAATTTCAGCTTCGTGATCACTACCAAGAAAGTAGATGAATACCTTAGCCTGATAGATCCGAACCTGAAAGGATTTAATTTCAGCACAATCAGCGGTCGGATCAATTCCAGCGAGAATTTATTGGACCTGAATGCAGAGATCCCGCAATTCAATTATAAGAACATTGCATTTTACAATACTAACCTCAAAGGACGCGGCAACCTCGACAGCCTGGTAATGGAAACTACCATCGGCGATGTATATATCAATGACAGCCTGCATTTCCCGCAAACTTATGTTCGGGTAAGCTCTGCAAATGATATGTCGCAGGTGCGTGTAAAAACAAGCGCCAGCCAGGCATTGAATTCAGCCGATATCGCAGCGCGTGTGCAAACCATTCCGCAAGGGGCCCGCATCTATTTCGATCCTTCTGCTTTTGAAGTGAACGGCAAGCAATGGCAGATAGCAAAAGATGGTGAGTTGGTATTGAGCAAGGATGTTGTTGCGGCCGATGGCGTGCGCATTTTCAGCGGCGACCAGGAAGTAGTGGTTACAACTGTTCCATCTTCAACCGGCAATACGAACGATATACAGGTATTGCTTAAAAAAATAAACCTCGGCGACTTCACTCCTTTTCTTGTGAAAAGCAATCGTATTGAAGGATTGTTCAGCGGTACCGTAGATGTAATCGATCCCTTTGGAAAAATGCAGGTTACGCTCGACGGAGAAACAGAGCAATTCAGGTTAGACAATGATTCAATAGGAAAAATAGTTACCACCGGAAGCTATAACCAGATAACAGGCCGCATTAATTTTAGCGCGCTTTCTGAGAACGAGAATTTCAATTTTGATGTGAAAGGGCTCTTGTCACAAGCCGATAGTACCGGCAATCGCGAACTTGACATCAACACTAATTTAAAGAATACGAACATCAACCTGATCGGCGGTTATCTTAAAGGAATTTTCAGCGACCTTTCGGGTCATGCAACCGGTAACCTTCGTATTACCGGCTTTACCAATAAGATGAAATTCCTGGGAAGAATGCAGTTGGACGATGCAAGGCTGAAAGTGAATTACACGCAGGTATTCTATAATTTTAAATCAGCTGTTGTTGATTTTAAAGATGGATATATCGATTTTGGCGCCATTAATATTACGGACGATCTGCAGAACACCGCGCAGATCACACGTGCAAAGCTTTATCATAATGGCTTTAAAGACATGGCCTTTGATTTTGCCATGAGCTCACGCAGGTTATTACTGCTGAATACTACTTCCAAAGACAATAACCAGTTCTACGGAAAAGTGATCGGTAATGCGAATTTTTCGCTCACAGGTCCGCAGGAGAATATGCGCATGGACATCCAGGGCGAACCTGTAGACAGTTCGTCTATCTGGCTTCCAACTTCTACCGTGGGCCGCGAAAGCGCCGATGCAGATTTCATTGTATGGAAAGTATACGGCAAGGAGATGGAAGAAGTGCGCAAGTCAAAAGAAACAAACCTTACCGTTACGCTGGATATTACTGCCAATAATTATGTGAACGCGTATGTGATCCTTGATGAACTCACTGGTGACATCATCAAGGCAAATGGCCACGGTAATCTCGAGATCAGGGCTGGTACCAATGAAGATTTCACCATGGTAGGCAGGTACAATATCGATCGTGGAAATTATATTTTCACTTTCCAGTCGTTCCTGCGCAAGCCGCTTACACTTATAGAAGGCGCGGGCAATTATATTCAATGGACAGGCAATCCTTTTGATGCCACTGTTAAGATAGATGCGCGTTATGAAGCGGAGAATGTTCGTTTCAGCGACCTGAATTTAGCAGGCGCCAATATGAACATTACCAACCAGAATCTTCTTCGCTACCGTGGAGGTGTAAACGTAATTGCGCATTTGACCGGCAGCCTCATGAGGCCGGACATTGATTTTGAAATTGAACTGCCACCGGGCAGCCCGCTGCGCAACGATCAGGACGCGCAATTTGTATTGCAGCGCATTCAAAGCGATGAAACCGAGTTGAACAAACAGGTAGCCTTCCTGCTTGCATTGAATAGTTTCGGACCGCTGAGCAACACAGGCACCGGCAATATTGTTAATATAGGACTTGAAGGCATTGTGGTAAACAGCATTTCTGGTTTTATTTCGAACCAGATATCGAAACAGCTTTCGCGTGCATTTCAAAAAGCAGGTGTGAAAGTGAATTTCAATGCGGAATTATACAGCGGAAGAAATTTTCTTACTGATAACAGCAATAACCTCAGCATAGACAGAACCAAGCTTGACCTTTCTTTTGCAAAGAGCCTGCTGAATGAAAGATTGACCTTTACATTCGGAAGCGCGCTTGATTTTGGATTGAACAACCAGCAGGTGCAGGCGGCAAGAACACAGTTCCTGCCCGATCTTTCCGCTGAATGGAAGATAAGGCCTGATGGCAGGTTGCTGCTTACTTTCTTCTACCGCGATTCATGGGATTATATCATCAACAGCCGGCAGAACCGTTCCGGCGCCAGTATTTCTCACCGTCGTGAATTTGATACGCTCAATGAACTGTTCCGTAGAAAGAAAAAGAAAAATACACCTCCGCAGCAGCCATTTGTAAAAGATAGTACGAAGCAGCAGACTGTGTCGGGGACGCAGTAAATTAGCAAATTTGAAATGGCTCAATATGAAAATGAAGAATATAAATGAATTTTTTTTAATTGAGCAATTGCGCCATTTTCATATTTGCTAATTACTTCAGAATATCATGCCCCAGCTTATCCCTCTTCGTTTGCAGATACCGCTCATTATGCGGGTTGGGAAGCGCTTCGATAGGAAGGGTCTCTACTATTTCGAGGCCGTAGCCCAGTAATCCGGCACGTTTCTGCGGGTTGTTGCTCAGCAGGCGCAGCTTGGTAACGCCCAGGTAGCGCAATATCTGCGCGCCAATGCCGTAATCGCGCTTATCCATCGGAAAGCCGAGGTGAAGATTGGCTTCTACCGTATCAAGGCCCTGCTCCTGCAGCTTGTATGCCTTTAATTTATTGAGTAAACCTATACCGCGTCCTTCCTGGTTCATGTAAAGCACAACGCCTTTGCCTTCTGTTTCAATGGCCTTCATGGCGGTGTGCAGTTGTTCGCCGCAATCGCAGCGCAGTGATCCTAAGATATCTCCCGTAAAGCAGGATGAGTGCACGCGCACCATTACCGGGTCGCCTTTTTCCCATTGGCCTTTTACCAATGCAAGATGTTCATTGGGAGAGTTCTTTTCCTGGAAAGCTATCAGTTGAAAGTGCCCGTATTTGGTAGGCATATCAACCCGCACGATCTCTTCTATGAGCGAATCGATCTTTAACCTGTATTCGATCAGGTCTTTTATAGAAATGATCTTGAAATCGAATCTTTCAGCTATGTCCTTCAGTTGAGGCAACCTGGCCATGGAGCCGTCATCATTCATTATCTCAACCAGCACACCCGCGGGTGGCAGTCCGGCCAGGCGGGCGAGGTCAATAGCAGCTTCTGTATGGCCGGCCCTGCGTAACACTCCGCCTCTTTTGGCGCGGAGCGGAAATATATGACCCGGCTTGCCGAGTTCGTCAGGACGGGTGGCAGGATCTATCAGGGCTTTGATGGTCTTTGAGCGGTCATGAGCAGAAATGCCGGTTGTGCAACCGTGACCCAGCAGGTCAACGGAAACTGTAAAAGCGGTTTCGTGAAGCGCTGTATTATTATTTACCATCAGCTCCAGTCCCAGTTCTGTACAGCGGTCTTCCAGCAAGGCAATGCAGATAAGGCCACGGCCGTATTTGCTCATGAAATTGACCACTTCGGGCGTAACATGATGAGCAGCAATGATAAAATCGCCTTCATTCTCACGGTCCTCATCATCTACCACAACCACTATCTTGCCGTTCCGGATGTCCTCTATGGCGCTTTCTATAGTATTGAGCATGCAAAAGATTTAAGTGCAAATTTAAGAAAGAAACCCGCATTACAGGTCAAACATTAAAAGGGCTGCCGGGCGCTGCATGCATCATTTTGAACGTGTTTGATGCCTTAGTAATTTGTTAATCTAAGTTTGCTGTTAATTGGCAATAATTCCTTTATTTGCACCAGTAAAATCAAAACTATGCTTATTCAGAAAATAGTACGCCTTCTGGCTGTATTGCTGCTATTTCCTTTTGTGATGCAGGCACAGGTGACCACCAGTAGCATGAGTGGCGCTGTAAAAGCAGGGAAAGGAGAGGCGCTCGCCGGAGCAACTGTAACCGCTACCCACGTTCCCACCGGTACTATTTACCGGGTTACAACCCGTAACGGCGGACAATTCAACATCTACAATATGTCCCCGGGTGGTCCATACACCGTTACTGTTTCCTTCGTTGGGTTTGAAGAAGCAAGAAAAGAAAATGTATTCCTTTCATTGGGAGAGAACTCTACACAGGATTTCTCCATGTCTGATAAATCAACTGTGCTTACGGAAGTAGTAGTAGGCGCTCGCAGAGGAACCCCTCCTGCTGGTAAAGGCGGATCGGAGACCTTTATCGGCCGCGATAAAATGGCCAACATCCCTTCAGTAGGCCGTAACATTTCAGACTTCCTGAGCTTTACCCCCCAGGTTAAGATCACCGGCGATGGCGGCGTATCTATCGCAGGACAGAATAACCGTTACAATTCATTTTATATTGATGGCGCACTGAATAACGACGTGTTTGGTCTTGCAGCTTCCGGTACAAACGGCGGCCAGGCCAACATCCCTCCTATTTCCATCGATGCCATCGATCAGTTCCAGGTGATCATTTCTCCTTATGATGCCTCAATAGGCAACTTCACCGGCGGTGGCGTGAATGCCATCACCAAATCAGGAACCAATGATATCAAAGGTTCCGTATGGTATATCTTCCGTAACGAAGATCTTGCCGGTAAATCTCCGCTGCCTGTTCCAAAAGCCGGTTCTCCGGGTACGCTCGAGCGTCTTCGCCTGAACAAGTTCAAAAGCCAGAACAAGGGCTTTTCTATCGGCGGACCGATCGTTAAGAACAAATTATTCTTCTTCCTATTGGGTGAAACCCGTACGGATGAGAGACCTCAGCCTTTTAATATCAGTGAATACAGGGGCGCTAACACATTAGACAGCATCGCTAAGCTTACCAGCTTCTTAAAAAATAATTACAATTACGATCCGGGCGATTTCCTGAACAACCCTGAACTGGTGAGTGCAGACTGGATCACAGCAAAGCTCGACTGGAATATCAATACCAATCACCGCCTTTCACTCAGCCATCGTTATAATAAAGGAGAGAGGTATAATACCAGCAGCAGCAGCAGCACTACCATCAACTTCTTCACCAACGGTTACATCTTCCCAACCAAAACAAATTCCACTTCACTGGAATTGAGAAGCACTTTCAATAAAGGTTCTAACAACCGTTTATTGGTAACGCTTTCAAAAGTATTGGATGACAGGAACCCGATTGGTGATCCATTTCCAAGGGTAATTCTTAACGATGGTCCGGGTACAGTGGTGTTTGGAACAGAGAACTTCTCTGCGGCCAACCTGCTGGAACAACAGAACGTTTCGTTGTTCGATGCCTATAAATTCTATGCAGGCAAGCACGTTGTTACCATTGGTACAGACAACGAGATCAATAAAAGCGTGAACGTGTTCATCCGCGATTACTTCGGTACTTACACTTTCAACAACCTGAATGATTTCATCATTGGCGCAAAACCACGCCGCTACCAGCGTTCATTCTCTTTGCTGGATGATAATACAACCGAAGCCAATACCGCAGCCGCTGCTAAGTTCAAAACGCTGAAGGTTGCTTTCTTCCTGAATGATGAGATCAAAGTGAACAACAATTTTACTTTGAACCTGGGCATTCGTGCTGACAGAACCGAGTTCCTCACCAAGCCATTGGAAGATCAGTTCCTGAACGATACCGGCCTTGCCAAGATCGCCCAGTATTACGATATAAAAGGAGCACGTTCCGGCCAGATATCCACGCCTAAATGGTCTATCTCTCCGCGCATCGGCTTTACTTACAGAATGGATGATGAGGCTATCATTATCCGTGGTGGCTTGGGTATGTTTACAGGACGTATTCCTTTGGTATGGCCTGGCGGTGTTTACAACCAGAATGGTGTTGCCATTGGCGGTATCGACCTTAACCCGCCTACTGCTACCCAGAATATCAGCTTCAGGGCCGATCCGTTCAACCAGTATTCTGCACAGGATTTCGGCATCAACCTTGCCAATGCAAGAGGCCAGATCGACATGATCGCAGAAGACTTCCGCCTTCCTAAATTGTTCAGAACATCACTCGCCATGGATAAGCGCCTGGGCAGTGGCTGGACTTTAACGCTGGAAGGTATTTACAGCAAGAACATCAATGAGATCGATTATAAAAACATCAACATTCTTCCCCCGGTTGGTAAAACGGTTGGGCCAGATGTCAGGAATGTTTACGGACCTGGCGGATCAGTTCGCATACCGATGCGTTCAACAGGCGCCAATCCTTATCCCGGTAACATATTCCTGCTGAGCAATAACGAAGACCGCAAAGGTTATTCTTACAACCTGAGCGCAAGCATCGATAAAGCATTCAGGAACGGCTTTGCGCTCAACGCAAGCTATACTTACGGCCATTCAGTTGTGCTGAATGAGGGAACAAGCTCACAGAACAACTCACAGTGGAGATTTATGGAAGTAGTGAACGGAAGAAATTTCATGCAGCTCAGCCAGTCTGATTTCGATCTTGGCCATCGCATGTATGCTTACATTTCCAAGGAGTTTGAATACGCTAATAAAAACCTGGCTACAAGTGTTACGCTCACTTACAACGGACAGTCCGGCTCTCCGTTCAGCTATGTTTACCGCAACAGCCCTGTAGGTGATGATGGACCAACCAGCAGCAACGACCTGATGTATGTGCCAACTGAAGCGGATCTGCCAAACATGGTATTCCTGGCTAACACTGTAAACGGTGTTACCTATTCGCCCGATCAGCAGAGATCTATGCTGAACGATTTTATCAAGGGCGATAAATACCTGCGCAAGCACCGCGGCCAGTTTTCAGAACGCAATGGTGCTCGTCAGCCTTTCACGCACATAATAAATCTTACGCTGGAGCAAAAATTCCGCGTAAAGCTCAGCAGCAGAAAAGTTGAGTTCTCTGTGCGATATGATATCTTCAACTTCACCAACTTGTTGAACAAAGACTGGGGCCGTACATGGTTCCTTGCAAACGATAACTTCCCGCTGGTACAATTTGTAAGCTTTGTGAGCACTACTAACCTTACACCGCAGTATCGCTATTCACCTGTGAATGGTACTCCTTATGGTGTAAGCACCAGCACTGAGCCAAGGCTTAGCGCACGTTGGGTAAGCCAGATGAGTTTGAGGTTGAATTTTTAAAGAAGCTGTGAGCTTTGAGCTACGAGCGGCGAGCAGAAGAGTGGAGATATAAATAATAAGATATAAAAAAACCGGTTCAAATTGAACCGGTTTTTTTATTGACTTAATGACCAATGACTTCTTCCTCGCAGCTCGCAGCTCATAGCTAGCAGCTTATAGCTTCCTCCCAAACATCCACCTCAAAAAATAAGGCAGCGCTTTGCCCCATGTGGGTACATCATGCCTGCCATCCTCCAATAAGAGATAATGTATGTTCTCATCAGGATAACCAATGTTCTTTAGTTCACTGATCAGATCGAGCGTATCGTCGATAGAGTCGATGATACCGTTATTGTTGCGGTCTTTGTTTTCGTCCAATGCGCCGCATTGAAGAAAGAATCGAAGCCAGGGATAGTATCCGCCGCCTTCGCGTATCTGCTGGTGGATGATACGGTCTGTATCGTTGCTGTACTCTTCATCGTCCTGGTCCCGCGTGCGCCACCACAATGAGCCGGAGAAAACACCTACGCCGGTAAATTCGAACGGATTATTCCATACAATGTCCAAAGCGCTGAGCGCTCCCAGAGAAAAGCCGGCGAACACTTTCTCCCGGAATGAAAAAACATAGTAAGTAGTGCGGATATAAGGCAGCAATTCATCGAATATGAATTTTGTATACAGTGCTGCTTTTGCCCCCCTGCCCTTATAATCGGGAATTCCGGCTGTCCCATACTCCATTTTGCGCTCTTCGCCTGCATGAATGGCTACGCAGAATACAGGTCTTACGGATTGCTCTTCGTATAAGGATTCGAGTATGGTCTCAAAGGTGATCTTGCGCATATCCTGTCCATCGTTGATGAGCAAAAGGCTCATATCCCCGGGATGTTCAACATTTAAAGGAAGGTAAAAGTCTACCGTAACGGTTCTTTCCAGGTGTACTGATTCCAATAAGGCGGATTCTACCAGTATCAATGATTCCTTGTCCACATGCATATTTTCAAAAATAGCAAAATCAGGATTATCCGATAAATAATTAGCCGATTAATCAGCGGATTGGATTTGTTTTTTTCTGGCAATAAAAATAAATTGTGCATTGTGCGATTGCACAGCGGCTTTAAACATCTTTTATCATTAAAAACACCGGTATGAAAAAAATAGGTATTCTTTTCGGGCAGGAACGCAGTTTTCCAATGGCATTTATCGAGCGTATCAACAGTAAGGGTGTGAAAGATGTTATGGCAGAGCCTGTTAGGATCGACAAGGTTATGCAGGGTGAGCCCTCAGGTTACGATGTGATCGTGGACCGCATTTCGCAGGATGTTCCCTTTTACCGGGCTTATTTGAAGAATGCCGCTCTTTGCGGAACGGCCGTTATCAATAACCCGTTCTGGTGGAGCGCGGATGAGAAATTCTTTAATAATTGCCTTGCCACCAAAATAGGAGTACCTGTTCCAAAAACAGTCATTCTGCCTTCCAAAGACCTGCCTTTGGATACCACAGATCAATCATTTGCTAACCTCGCCTATCCGCTGGATTGGGAAGGCATCTTTAATTATGTAGGTTTTCCCGCATATATGAAGCCGTTTGCGGGTGGCGGATGGAAAAATGTGTACAAGCTTCGCAGCCTTGAAGAGTTTTTTGATAAGCATGGAGAAACGGGCGAACTCGTAATGATGCTGCAGGAAGAAATTGTATTTACGGAATATTACCGTTGCTACTGCGTGGGCCGTAAATATGTGCGTATTATGTCGTACGAGCCGCGCAATCCGCATCACCTGAGGTATGTGGCCGATTTTGCCCCGTCACCTGAACGGCTGAAGCAAATGGAAGACATTGTGTTGCGCATCAACCAATACCTGGGTTACGATCTGAATACAGTGGAGCTTGCGGTACGCGACGGAGTGCCTTATGCTATCGACTTTTGTAACCCTGCCCCGGATGCAGAGATCAAGAGCGTAGGTGAAGAAAATTTTGAATGGGTAGTGGAAACCATGGCCAATTATGCCATTGAGCGCGCACTGGAGAAAAAAGAAGATATGGACAATTTAAGCTGGGGCGAATATGTGCGTACCAGCGCCAACCATAAGCCTTTGATATAATCTTCTGTGACCGGTTTTAGCATATTCATTAACTGGCTGGAATTAATATTCCTGGTAACAATCTTATGAAAGAATACCTCACAAGAATAAATGAAGATGGCTCCGAAACGATGGTTGAGGAGCCGCAGTCGGCGTATGGGTTTACATACGCTGATTACATGTCGTGGACTTTTAAGGAGAGATTGGAATTGATACGTGGCCAGATCTTTAAGA
>JBAVMD010000572.1:0-1976 GCA_049689695.1 Chitinophagaceae bacterium
CATCAAGGTAGTGTTTACCGGAGTAAAGGAATTTGAAAGCTCCGAAGCGATGAAAGACTTTATAAAATAACAAAAAGTAAAAAGTAAAATATGGCTCCAATGGTAGCGGCATCAGCCGCACAAGCAGGAATAGGCGCAATACAAATGTTGGCTGGAATGTTCAGTCGTCCAAAGAAAGCTCCGGCTTACGAAATACCCAATCAATTTAATCAAAACATTCACTTAGCGCAGACGGTAAAGAACCAGGGTATGTCCGGCTCCGAATATGCAAGAGGGTTTCAAAACATTATGCGCAATCAGAATTTCGCTCTGAGTGCTTTGGGTAATAGAAGGATGGCGCTGGCCGGTGTTGGCAATATCGTACAAAGAACAAACGATGCCACGCTTGGACTTGATGTTGCAGCGGCAAAGATCAAGCAACAAAATACTTTAATGGGCACGCAGATGGAGGTCGGCGCTAACAAGGATCTTGCCGATCAAAGGATACAAAAAATGCAGTGGGAGAAATTGCAACCGTATTTAAGGAAAATGCAATCAGCCGAAGCAATGATGGGCGCTGGTCTTCAGAATATCGGTAGCGCCGGAAGTATGTTCGCTCAGTCGCAGATGGGTAACAAATTATTTCCTGCCGCTGGCTGATAAGTGAATTCATTCTGCAAATTTTGTAAATTCATAGAAAAGAGCAACATGAAAGCTATCCTTTTTGCCCTATTTCTATTTTTGCTTGCTTCTTGCGGCCCATCTACCAAAACCATACTTAATTCCTGGGTAGGGAAGGATAAGTCTGACCTAATAATGAAATGGGGGCCACCAACGCAAACAACATCTGACGGCAAGGGCGGGGAAGTGTTGGTGTACGCGCATCGAGTCTATTCCAATACCGGAGGGAATGTATACGATGCCTGGCAATACAGAATGATGTACGCTGATACTAATGGAAAGATTTATCACTGGCTGTTTAAGCAAAATCCCAATCCTCCCGAGCGCGTTGACGTTCGTGTTCTTCTATATTGACATAGGCTTACGCCTGGAAATAAAGAAGATCGTTTGTAATAGCAAACGATCTTCGTTGCTCTCTTGTAAAATCTTCTTGGATCAGCGCGTAAATAATGAGCAACGATTTATTTTTAAAAGAGATAGGACGCAAGGTTAAAGCGGCACGAAAGGCTAACAGGCTAAGTTTGCCGAAAATGAGCGTAGCAACGGGCATTGTTGTATCTAACCTTTGGTTCTTAGAGAACGGCCAAAGAAATATGCACATACTCACCCTAAAGAGCATTGCAGATGTTTTAAAAATGGATGTAAAGGAGTTCCTGTAACTACAGTTAATGCGCAAAAGGGTGTTTTCACTCCCTTATTTTAATGACGGAGTGTACGCTGAATCTATCCGTTTACTTTACTTTTGCATCGGCTTTCTTACAGCACTATCATCTCCCTTGATAAATTAAATATGTTTCCAATGACACTAAATGAAGAATTAGACCTATTGGTTGCTAAACTTCCAGAGATTAATAAAGAAAAGCGCTATTGGCTTATTAGAACCAATGGGGGCGAATATTATGACAGCTTTAGGGAGAATGGTTATGTGGCTATTAGCCACAGCGAATTGCCACTGTCAAAACTGAAAGATATTCGGGATAAAGCAGCAGGAAATATAGAAATGATTTATCGATTGGTTAATGAAGAAATTTTCCAAAAGTACCCGCAGCTTTATGTTAGTGAAGATCAAGACGTTTATGATAAACTCGACAAGTTGCATTCTAAGGAGGAACCAGAAGGGTTGAGAACGATAGTTAATAGGGCTACAGGTGAGCCGAACCCCACAAGGCCATCAAGGTTGATCGGCAATCAGATAGTAAAATTTGTATATGAAATGAACCAGGGGGATATAGTCATCATTCCTTCGATTGATTCCAATGTGATAAGCTTTGGTGAGATAAAAGAAAATCATATCGCTTTATTTTCAAATGAAGAAC
>JBAVMD010000573.1:0-2352 GCA_049689695.1 Chitinophagaceae bacterium
CCGTAATAGTTTCTTTACCATTTGCATTCTGGATCAATTTTGCCTGTTGTGGTATGGTAGGATTACGGAATAACTCGATCAATGAGAAATTGACATTAAATGCTGTCTGTAATTTTTGATGCAGCAGCACTATTGCGATAGAGCTTCCACCCGCTTCAAAAATGCTGAGATGATGAGGGATATTTTCCTTTTTCAGCACTTCACACCACATCCTGTAAATTTCCAGTTCGGTTTTATTAGTGAGGATTATCGTTGGTTCTGATACTGTTTTTGCAGGTTTGAATTCCTTTAATTTCAGCATATTGACCTTTCCGTTTTCCATCAAAGGAATAGAGGGCACAAAAACGATATCCTCAGGGTTCATGTATTCAGGAAGTTCACGCTGCAGGAAATCACGTATTGTTGCTTCACTGACCTGGGCCTGCAGCCTTTCCAGAACAGTATCATTTTGCTTCTGACCATAATCAGGATTCACTGCATAAAGCATGTAGGTGTTTTCTTCCTTCGCCGCATTCGAATCGCTCATTACAAACTCATCCACATGTATATCATATCCCTTTTCCTGAAGCAGGTTCTTTATAATATCCAGATTGGTATCACCATCTACTTCTATAGCTAACTGACGGATCATGGACCAATGTTCTGAACGGATGCCTTCCAATACAAGACATTCACTCTTCTCAACATCCAGTTTCAACAAATCAATTACCTGTATATTTAGCTCATCTATGACATCCGAAACCGTTGTTAGCTGGCATTCTACTTCCTGCGACGAATACAAAGAGGAAAGGTATTGCCCTACCTCATCCGACAAACCTTTCTGCCCTTCCATATTATCATAAAAGGTCTTCGCGATTTCCCTGCTTTCTCCAGACAAACGGCTGGTATCGTTGTGCAGCATTTCTTTATCATGCTCCATGTATTTCCCAACAGCATCCACTATTACTTCCCTGTCTGCAAACCTTCCGGACATACCAGACATTTCCGGATAGTAATGAAATGTGGCTCTTTCTTTTTTATTGGAAACGCCATAGTTCAATACACATCCTTTTATTTGCCAGTGTTCAAAGTTTTTCTTTAAAGCGGAGAATATTTGCGGTATGGGTTCAAATGAAATGATCGTTGCATCAGGATGTTCCCGGCTTACGTCGATGCTGAAGGCTCCAACGTTTGCTCCTATATCCAGAACAAGTGCATTTCCCGGAACTGTTATCCCGTGTTTGAAGTATATACGACGTTCCATTATCTCCTTATATAGTAGCGCCAGTTGTCTGTCAGACTGATGATATATAAGACTGCCATCAGGCAAATGAAATGGCCTGGCCTGCTCTTCGGGGAGCACATCCTGGTAATCCCCATAAACGATATCGTTCCTCACCACATAGGCGGACAATGAAGTAGTATTATCCTTTTTTACCGGCACTACTTTGCAATTCTTAACGCCAGAAATTTTTGCAATTGTTGTTTCTATTTCCTCCGGTTCAATGCGATAGCCATTGACCTTGACCTGGTTGTCTTTCCTACTTACAAACTCTAAGGTCCCATGAGCATCCAGTTTCATCAGATCGCCCGTTTTATAGAATCTGCTCCTGCCAGAATATGGGCTGCTTATATTTTTAAAGCTTTTGTCAGTCAGCTCCGCGTTATTGTAATATCCTTTTGCTACACCCGATCCACCGATATAGAGTTCTCCCGCGACACCTATAGGCACCTGTTGCTCAAATTCATTCAGAAGCATCAGGTCTGTATTAATAATAGGTTGCCCTATATGAATATCGGCTGCATTAATCTCACGCCAGGCCGACCAAACGGTTGTTTCAGTAGGTCCATACATATTGTACAGCCTTGCATCAGTAATAGCACTTAAGCCTTTTACCAATCCATGATTGATTGCCTCTCCTCCTATAAACCAATATTGAACAGATGATAATTCCTTGTCCTGAGTCTGCTCATGCAGATCAACTATCAATTTGGCCTGTGACGGTGTCATTTGCACATGCGTGAGCTTATACTCATGGATCAGGTCCAATTCTGTTTTTTGATCTTCTATATGCAGCAACTTTATAAGATCAACATGGGAATGGTAGAGTTCTTTTGCTTTGACAATATTCTCAAGCCCTTTTAGTGCTTTTTCAGTCTCCACACCAAAATCAACTAAACATGCCACTTCAGTAACCCCAATGTTTCCGATACTCCGCAGCATTTGCTGACACGATTCCGGGGAACCTATCAGCGTATTCTCTTTGGAGAATTTTCTGAATGCCATTTCGAGGAGATCATCTATCTGTGTATTAATATCCAACCCAGTCTCCTTAGCCAAAGGCTCCATTAACTGAATAGATGACCTTAAGT
>JBAVMD010000574.1:0-5290 GCA_049689695.1 Chitinophagaceae bacterium
ATTAAATCCTCTTGCTACGTAAGCTGTGGCTATTGAAATAAGAATGCCTACTACCGTAGTAGCCTTGCCTACATTCAGGTAATGTTTTTCGGAAGCATTCTTTTTAATGTGCGATTGATAAATGTCGAAAGTCCAAACCGTATTGAAAGCAGTAACATTACCTGCCATGCCCGACATAAAGGATGCGATCAAAGCTGTAACACCCACACCCAGCAGTCCGCTCGGGTACAATCGCTCTAACAGTAAAGGCAAGGTCATATTGTAATCCACATCTCCATTTGCATTTTTAGGCAGATCAAAGCCGGTAAAATTTCCCTGAAGCGCCAGCAGAATAATGCCCGGCATGATCACGATGGCCGGCATGAATATCTTGGGAACGGCCGCAATGATCGGCGTACGCCGCGCCTCATTCAGGTTCCGGGAGATCATAGCGCGCTGCACCACCAGGAAATCAGTACACCAGTAACCAAACGCAAGCACAAAGCCTAAACCAAATACCAGCGAGAATGCATCCACACCCATAGGGTTGTTGGCGGCGCTGTCCATCCCTTTCCATAAATGCAGCTTTGCATTGTCTACATTCTGCATAATTCCTTCCCATCCTCCTGCTTTTTGCATGCCCAGGTATACGAGTGGCGCAATGCCCAGAACGATCAGGAAAAACTGCAACACTTCATTATAAACCGCACTCGTTAATCCGCCCAGGTAAGTATAAATAAGAACGATGAGCGCGGCCAGCCAGATAGAAGCATTGAAGTCCCAGCCGAGAAAAGTTTGCATAAGCATTGCCAGCGCGTACAGTGAAATGCCTGAGGAAAAAACGGTCATCACCGCAAAGGTCAACGCATTGAACGTTCTTGTTTTTTCATCAAAGCGAAGTTTCAGGTATTCAGGAACGCTGCGTGCGCGGCTGCCATAATAAAACGGCATCATAAAAATGCCCAAGAATACCATTGCAAATGCGGCGCCCAGCCAGTAATAATGCGCAGTATAAAATCCGTACTTGGCGCCGCTCGCGGCCATGCCCAGCACTTCCTGTGCACCCAGGTTGGCGGAAATGAAGGCCAGGCTGGTGATCCACAGCGGAATGCTGCGGTTGCTCATGAGAAAGTCATTGTCGGTTTTAACCTTTTTCTTGAGCAGGAAACCGATGCCCACTACAAATACAAAGTAGAGGGCAATGATGAGATAATCGATCGTTTCAAGATTCATGTCAGCAGTTTTCGGTTGTAGTTTATAGTTGTAATTCGCAATTTTATTTATTGTGCATTTCGAACCATTCGTATACTCCCTTGCGACCTGCCTGGCCTCTTACTATTAACCCTGCACGAACAGCTCTGTCCCAGGGTGGAAGAAACGAGCCATCCACCGGTATTTCATTCAGCATCGTGTATACTGTGCCGTAGGTATAATAAAAACTGATGTCTTTGCCATTTTGTACAGACATCTTTAGCGAAAGCGTGTTTTCGTTGCGCCCACTTACCGGCCATTTGCCAACAATGGTTTCTTTATTGTCTTTCAGCATCATTACCCTGATCGTATCATTGCCGTAAAGCACATTCACCTGGTCGGCATCATCGCCGATAGCCCCGATGCCCACTTCCGTATCCGATCGCTTTGTATTTATTGCAGCCACAATATCATAATGATTACTGTATGTTTTCTGACCCAGGTAAACTGTTTTATTATTTGCACCCGCCATCAGGTTCAGGCAACCTTTCTTCAACTCATATTTCACATCCTGAAACACGCTCCATTGCCAATTCAACGATAGATTTTTTGCATTAAACTCATCCTTTATGTCAGGCATGTGCGGCTTACTGACGCTATGCTTATCAGGAAACTCAACCCATCCATCGGGTGTAAATTTAAATTCCATCAACACTCCCTGACGTCCTGTATACACGTTAGTAATTGTATCATAAGCATGATACAGGAAATAATATCTTCCATCTTTTTCAACAGGCGTGCCGTGGCCGGGGCACTTCCATTGCCCGCTGTTTGCGATCACAGGATTCCTGTTATATTTTTCCCATGGACCTAACAGGTTTTTAGCCCTTGCTACTCCGCTTCCATACGTGCAGCCCCGACCGCAACAAGCCGCCGCCGCGTAAAAAGCATATATATAATCACCATGCCGTAACATCGATACTCCTTCTACCAGGTTGCCTTCCCATGAAACATCGTTCCTGAACAATTCTTTTTTCTCGCCGGTCAATGCTGTTCTTTCTTCATTCATCGGCTGAGCCCAGGTTGGTGTGGGCTTGCCAACGCTATTGCCGTCTTCTTTCCATATCAGATACAGTTTTCCGTTTTCATCATGCATCGGGAAAGCATCTATGGAACCGGCTTCCTCGCACATTAGCGGACCATGATCTTTGTAGGGACCCTCGGGTTTATCAGCGCTTGCGACACCTACGCATAGATTGCCGTTTTTTTTATGCGCCGCATAATACACATATACTTTACCGTTTTCATAAGATATCTCCGGGGCCCAGAAATAGTAATCCGCCCATGCGGGCAACTGTTTGAACACATGGCCAACCGTATTCCATTGCAACAGGTCTTTCGATTTCATTAAAGGAAAAGCAGGGAACCAGTTTGAAGTGGTTGCGCTGGCCCAATACGTATCGCCGATCTTTACTACAGAGGGATCAGGATGATCGCCTGGCATCACAAGCTGCTGCGTATGTGCGGCAGGAGTAATTATAAGCGCAAACAAAACGAACAAAAAACATCTCATGCAGAACTTTTTTATTTTTTTACTGGCGACGGTCATTTAATGCCGTTCAATCGTTTTATAAGATTCACCTCATCGCTTCTGTAAGGAGCGCCATCGGGCATAAAAATATCATGGAACCATTCGTCAGGCTGCCCGCCATTTGCAACCGGCGTATCCCATGCATAAATCGTATTGCTTTTGCCGGCCACGAAGCCCCAGTTGATAGCGCCCACCTGCTGATTTTTCAAAAGAGGTAATGTGTTAGAGAACCGGCTATTTCGCGTTCTCGCCATATATTCTGTACAAATAAGCGGCTTACCATTTGTTTTGAGCAACTGTATCACCCGCAGGTGCCATTGCGGCTCTTCATAATTATGATAAGTAATGATGTCTGAATTGGCAAGTTGAAACGCATTCAGGTTTTCAAAATCCCAGGCCCACAATCCTACGGTCAATGGTTGATCGGCGTTTACAGCTCTCGCCCACTCAAATACATTTTTCAGCAATGGAAGGGATGAATCTTTTTTTCCTGAATTGCCGGGTTCATTATAGAGGTCCCACATCAGAATGCGCTTATCCGTTCTGAAACGCATCATCACATCCTTCACATATTTCTCCAATGCTGCAAAGCCGGAAGTGTCTTCCGAAAAGGGATCGCCCGGGTCCTGCACCCAGCCCGAATTGTGTATCCCGGGTTTAGGTTTGGGCTGTGTGCCTGCCTGCGGAACTTTGTTCCAGCAATCGTCAAAGAAAACTAAGATCGTTTTGATGCGATGCCTGTCTGCAATACCGAGATAATTCTCCACTCTTTTTTTAAACCCCTCTGGGTCCTGCTTCCATGCAATGCTGTGCAAAAACACGCGCATGGTATTGAAGCCGATGTTCTGTGCCCAGCCAAGTTCACGGTCAATGCCGGCAGAATCGTAGGTATCGGCCTGCCACATCTCAAGTTGATTGATGGCGCTGTTGGGAATATAATTCGCTCCCGTTATCCAGCCTTGTTGTTTATACCAGGCATTGGCTTTTTCTGCTGACCATACCCTGGCAGGCGCAGGAGCAATGGCAGTATTCTTCTGCTCTTTTTTTTGTGCAGTTAATTGCGTGAAAAAAAACAGCAGTAAAAAAAGCAGGCGCGCTCTTATAAGCATAGATACATATTTTGAGGGTTAGTTTTGACTTTTCACTTTTGACTTCGATGTGCGTTTTATTCCTGATGGTTCTTTCAGCGCTATCCCTGTTTTTACCGGCACGCCAAAATTGGGTGTGCCATCCTGGTTCCATGTAAATTTTTGCGCACGTGGCGAACGGTATCGCCCGCAACCCTGGCCAGGCGCTGAATTGGCGTGATACAATATCCAGTCTTCTTTTCCATCCGGAGATTTAAAAAAGGAATTATGACCAGGTGCGTAAACACCATTTGCCTCATACAATCGGAATACCGGTTCAGGATTTTTTTTCCATGAAGCAGAATCCAGCAGATCACTGTCTGCACTGGCAGATAATATTCCGAGAGAATAATATTCTGTCCAGCAGCCACTGGCCGAGTACACGATAAACACTTTGTTCTTATGATTGAGAAACTGTGGGCCTTCATTTACTGCAACATGCGGCGGATTATTCGGATCGTTCAGGTCGCCATGATTTTCCCAGTCAAACCGTGGACTCGACAATCTCACCCTGCTCCCTTCCAATGTCTGTGGGTCTTTCATTTTACTGATGTAGATATCCTGCCTGCCATTCACATCACCCTCCCATCCTGACCAGATCAGGTATAACTGACCCCGGTGTTGAAATACAGAACCATCGATCGCCCATTTGTCAGTAGCATCTGCTATGCGCCCTTTGAATGTCCATTGCCCTTCGAAAGGATTTGCTGAAGTATTTTCGAGCAGGTATAAACGATGATTTTCATTCCTGCCATTGTCTGCCGCAAAATACAGGTACCATCGGTCGTTGATATAATGTATTTCCGGCGCCCATAATCCTTTTGAATAAGGCATGCCAACAGGCGGAATAAACACGGTCTTTTTTTCTGCCTTCTTCAGGTCTGCAATGCTTTTTGTTTTCCATATCACCAGTCTGTCTCCCAGCGTGTGCGTGTAATAGTAATAACCATCTTTATAAATGCTCCAGGGATCTGCGCCGGAAGGCAATAAAGGGTTCGTGAACGTAGCTGCATTTCGTTGGGGCGAGCATGCCTGCAGCAACAACAGCAAACCCATTAAAACCGCTGATGCAGAATTTTTCACCATGCTGATAAATTATTCCCCCGAAGGCTTTTGAATTTTGATGCCTGTGCTTACAGGCTCACCAAAGGCAGGCGTGCCATCTGCATTCCAGGTAAATTTCTGCATACGCGGGCTTCGCTCATCGCCACAGCCTCTTCCTGCGGTTGAATTAGCATGATACAATATCCAGTCTTCTGTTCCATCCTGAGATTTAAAAAAAGAATTATGACCGGGGCCAAATGCAGCGCCCGAAGTGTTCTTAATAAAGACCGGTGTTGCTTTTTTTGTCCAGTGAGCCGGATTTAACGGATCACCGCCGTCTGATAAGCTCAGCATCCCG
>JBAVMD010000575.1:0-2338 GCA_049689695.1 Chitinophagaceae bacterium
ACACGTGCATGCTGGCCACCTGTTGCATGATCACATTGCCCTGTTTGTCTTCGCTAAAATTTACAATGTGGCCTGAGAGCCTGATCTTCATCAATACAGGATCGTTCTGCTGATTAAATATTTTCCCTTTGTAATAATAACAGACGGACTTATTAAAGGGCGCCATCCAGATACGGCCCCGGGAGTCCTGGAATATCTCCAGCACCTGGTTATCAGGCAAACCATCGAACGTAGTAAGATTTTTAAAATGCACGCCATCAAACCTGCTTACACCTGTTTCTGTTCCAAACCACATAAAGCCCTGCTCGTCCTGCAGCATGCAGTAAACCGTTGAACCTGCAAGGCCATGCTGAATATCGTAATGGGTGTAACTGTATCCCTGCCCTTTGAGGAAGTAAGGGAGTAGAAGGAGGATCAGCACAGGAAGTGATCGTAAGCTCATAGAACCTTATAAAAATAGGGCTTGTTCATCATGATCCGAACCGAAAGGCCCAGCAATCTGAATACATTCCGCGCATAACCGCCCGCCTGTTCCCAGGTATAGCGCGTACGGCCTGCATGAATGATCTTATCCATCAGTAAAACAAAAGGGAAAAACAGTATTTCAAATACATATATCAGCAAGTCAAACAGAAACCATGCAAGCCCGAATTGCTTTCGGATGCGCACAAAATTAGAGACCATGATCTGAAGTCCTTTGCGATCATACAGGTTGTAATATCCCTTTCCTTCTGAACCAAAAGTGGCGTTGGCGGTTTCGCCCTGCAGGTGTATCACTTTCTGCCTTCCGAAAATGCAAAGCTTTCCTGTTTTTTTTAACCGGCTGCACCATTCCGCTTCTTCTGCATACAGGAAAAAATCTTCGTCGAGCAATCCTGCGGCATTGATGGCTTCGCGCTTTACCATCAGGAAAGCGCCGTTGATCCAATCCACTTCTATGGTATCATTTGCTTCGGGAACATTGGGCTTTGCAACACCAAAGAGACTACCAGTTTTTTTAATGATATTACCGAGATAAGGCAAGGGAAGCAGGTAATTCAGTCCGCCGCGCATGGCATAATTGCCGGAGATCTGCGGGCTGCCATCAGCATTCAGCAATTGCACGCCTGCGGCCACATAGTCGAAATTTACCAGGGAGAAATAACATTGCTCTATCGCTTCATCCTGAATCAACGTATCTGCATTCAATAAAAGAACGGCCTTGCCTTTCGATGCACGGATGCCGGCATTGTTTGCACGTGCAAAGCCTGCATTGTAATTCATCTGTATCCACTGAACAGCAGGAAATACAGTTGTGATGGACCGATGACCATCGTCAGTAGATGCATTGTCAACCACTATTACTTCAAAGCTGATGTTCCGTGTTTGCGCATACACCGTACGCAGGCAATCTGTAAGCAATGCTGCGCTGTTGTAATTCACAATGATGATACTGCAATCCATTATATTCAGGGGCGGTTGAATAAATAACTGACGAACATAAACATTTTAGACAAGATACCGGTTTTGAGCACAGGCCCCGGAATCCGCTGCTGCATGCGAATGATCTTGCTTACAGCAGCAGGGACCGGTCCTGCATATCCCTCTTTCCTGATCTGTTCCTCATTCTTCACCTGCAGGTTGCGCATAAGCCGCCACCAGGCATCGTACACGAGTATGTTCTTCAAATGCTTTGCGCCTACTTTTTCCAGCAGGTAAAAATTTTCCGGTATCTCCACTTCAGGTTTGCGAAAGCTTACACGTGTAACCTGCTGTGCGTTCAACCCTACATTTATCAGTGGCTGATCGATATAAACAGGACGATGCTTCGCCAGGTAACGGATGTAAAAATCAATGTCTACCACCCACTTCACTGTACGGTCGTACCAGAATTGCTTATCGTTGCGATGCATGGTCACACTGGGTGGCCCGATCACATTACTGGAAAAAAGCGTCACGGTATTTTGCAATAACTTTTTATGACGGAATGAATGAAGCTTCACGGTTTCTTTTTCACCACTTTCTTCTTTCACATTTGTATATGCGCAAAAAAAGAAAGAGGCATCAGGATGCTGGTGCGTGGCATTTACAAATTGTTGAAGGCTATCGGAAGCGGCAAACCAATCATCATCGTGCATCAGCTTCATCCATTTGCCAGATGAACGCCTGATGCCTTCGTTCCAGTTCTCCGGTGTGCCGAGTGCAGATCCATTTTTATGATAGATGAGCGGGAACTGGTTTGTGTATTGCCTGCTCAGCAATTCTACCTCATTCCCCGGCGTATCGTCTGTAATGATCACTTCAAAATCCCTGAACGTTTGCATAACAACAGAGTCCAGCAATCTTTTCAGGAATGCTG
>JBAVMD010000576.1:0-2568 GCA_049689695.1 Chitinophagaceae bacterium
CTTAAAGGCCGCGTTATTTACCCTATGATCCGTAACACCATTGTGAAAAAAGTATATGAAGCAAGAAATAACTCCGCACATAACAACGTATGATGATCTGCTGCGCGAAAGGCAGCGGCTTCAACAAAAGTTAGTACTTGAAAAGGCTGACCTGAAATATCATTTTGAGATATTGCAGGATAAGCTGAGCCCGGTAGAAAAAATTGTGGGAGTTGTAAAGAACATCACCACGCCCGATACCAGGAATCCATTTATTAATACAGGCCTTAACCTTACCATCGACATGTTGCTGCGCAACTTTTATATGGCTAAGGTTGGCTGGTTGCCTAAACTGGTAGTACCGTTTGTGTTGAAGAATTTATCAAGCAACCTGGTCAATAAGAAAGGTAAATCGATATTTAAATCTTTGAAATCCCTGATCGGGAAAAATGGGAAAGCGGGCAAGCATTAATTATCAGAAACCGGGGCGGCATTCTGCCAGTATTTCCTGATCTCCTCCACTACTTTCAATAAACTGTCGAAGCTTACAGGCTTTACCACATAAGTATTGGCGCCCAGCTCATAGCAGCGCCTTATTTCATTTTCGCTATTGGTTGTGGTAAATACTACTACAGGTATTTTCTTGAATTCAGGATGTTGCTTGATCTCTTTGAGCACCTCTCGCCCGTCTTTTTTGGGCATATTCAGGTCGAGGAGTATAAAGGAAGGATAATGTCTTTCTTTAGGAGCTTTTTCTTCGATAGTATACAGGAATTTAAGTAGTTCTATACCATTTTCAACAAACTCTATGTCATCCTCATAACCCTTTTCCTCGAAAGCGGTTTTAAACAAAAACCGGTCGTCCGCATCATCTTCCGCAATGAGAATAAAAAGTTTATCCACGCTATAGTTCCTTTTCTCAAAAATAGGAAAAACGGTTTACTAACCTAATTTTCCCCCAATAAACTAATATTTTATCAATCCTTTCTGCCCCGAAGCAGCGCAACCAGCAATAAGACAAAAATGGCTCCGCCCACTATCCATGCCCAGGGCTGAGTATACCATTCGCCGCCTTTATTTACATCGATATCTACATCTACCTTTTTATCCTGAGCTAAGAGCTTAAGGCCTAACAGAAGCATCATTGCTAAAGCAAGAACTGAGTTCGCCCATTTGAAATTCATTTTCATAAAGAACCTTTTTCTGTTTATGTGAAAAAGCCAGACCAGTTGAAAATACCTCGAACTGAGCAAATGCCGCCCCACGGCAAACCGACGTGGGTAATTAATGTTGAAAGATGAGATTTAGGATGTTAAACGTCAACCCTCTGATTTTACCAACTCTGGTATCGTTTTTAGATATAGTAAATACGAACCCTATTGATCATTTAAATCATTCAACTATGGAACAGGATAAAAGGCATATACCGCATGCATCCGGTGAACCGCATAATGCGCAAACGAAGCCTGCGGATACCAAAGAAGTAGATAAGCTGCGCGAAAATCCGCACAATGACGAACGGACCATTTCGCAAAGCAGTGAAACGCCTAAGCCAGCGGTGGGTCTGAATACCGGCTCAACTTTCGCCCGTAAAGACGAAGGCCGTAACCAGGTAACCAATGAAGAAGAACAGAACCAGGTAGTGAACCCGGAACCCGGTAGAGTTGAAAATAAGGCTGGCGAAGAAGAACCAGAAGTTCCCGGAACACCTGATTCACCAGAAGAACCTTCAACGAACCCTTACGAGGAAATAGGTGATGATCCTGATACAGCAAAAAAGAAGCTGCCAAAAATGTAAATCAATTCTTGAAATGTTGGATTGAGAATTTTAGCGTTAGAAATATACGTTGCAAATCGATTTCAAAAATTCCCAATCCGTCATTGAAAATTTAAATCTGCGAATATGAAAATGAAATCAATGTTCCCTGTACTTGCCGGAGTTTTAATAATAGCCGGTGGATGTAAGAATATGAATAAAGCGCAAAAAGGAGTACTCATAGGAGCCGGGGCCGGAGGTGTTACAGGCGCTGTGGTTGGTAAGGCTGCCGGCAATACCGTAGTAGGTGCAATTATAGGCGCGGCGGTAGGTGGCGCGGCCGGAGGATTAATAGGACGCAAAATGGACAAACAGGCCGAAGAAATATCCCAGATCCCTGGCGCGGAGGTGAAGCGTGTTGGAGAAGGCATCAATGTAACTTTTGATACCGGTGTATTGTTCGGTTATGATCGCGATGATCTTGCTGCTGATGCGCGCAAAAAGCTGAGCGATCTTGCAGGCATTCTTAATAAATATCCTGATACTTATTTATTGGTAGAGGGTCATACCGATGCATCCGGAACGGATGATTATAATATGGAGCTTTCAAGGCGTCGTGCTACTTCTGTAGCTACTTATCTGAAGACAGAGAACATCAAAAGCCAGCGCATTGTTACCAAATGGTATGGAGAAGCGCAGCCAAAATACTCAAATGATACAGAAGACGATCGTTCAAAGAACCGCCGTGTTGAATTTGCTATTTATGCAAATGAAAAAATGGTGAATGAAGCAAAGAAAGAAGCAGTCAATTAGCAAATATGAAAATGGCTCAA
>JBAVMD010000577.1:0-7173 GCA_049689695.1 Chitinophagaceae bacterium
GCCGGGAACACCTGTGGGTTTCCTGGATTACCTGAGTGCGGCTGAAAAATCGGCCATCATTGCGGAGCTTGACTTATCAGCAATTGCTTATGATGTTGATGAAACGGTTGTTTCTCTTTTTGAAAAACAGGTCCAGCAAACTCCAGGCAATGTTGCCGTTAAATCAGGCGATGTTTCCCTCACTTACAACGAGCTCAACGAACAGGCAAACCGTTTTGCAGATTACTTAATACAACAACACGGCATTGCGAAGGAAGACCTTGTAGCGGTGAAGCTGGAAAAAAGCGAATGGATGATCATTTCATTGCTTGGGATATTAAAAGCCTGCGCAGCGTATGTTCCTGTTGATCCTGCATACCCGCAGGACCGCATCGAATACATGATTGCAGACAGCCATTGCAAACTGGTAATAGATGAAAATGAAATTCAAAGTTTTAAACGCGTTGCACAAACATATAGCGCGGCCAATCACGGCGAACAACCGCTTCCTTCTAATCTGGCGTATGTAATTTATACATCGGGCACTACGGGTATGCCCAAAGGCAGCTTAATAGAGCACGGCAACCTCACCAGGTTATTCAAGCCGCATCAGCCGCTCTTTGAATTTGGTGCAGATGATGTGTGGACGATGTTTCATTCTTTTTGTTTTGATTTTTCAGTCTGGGAAATGTACGGCGCCCTGCTTTTTGGTGGTAAGCTGATCATGGTACCCCCAGACGTATCGAAAGATCCTGCACGTTATCTCGATCTTTTAATTAGCGAAGGGGTAACGGTGTTGAATCAAACGCCCTCATCTTTTTACAACATCATCAGGCAGGAACTGGAAAGGATAGAAGCATCATTAAAACTGCGTTATGTGATATTTGGCGGAGAAGCACTGAGCCCTGTAAAGCTTAAAGAATTTGAACAGCGTTATCCTGCAACAGAGTTGATCAATATGTACGGCATCACTGAAACCACGGTGCATGTAACATATAAAAAGATCACGCGGCGGGAAATCGAAAATAACAGCGGCAACATCGGCAAGCCTATTCCAACACTCTGTTGCTATGTGCTGGACGCCAACAGGCAATTGCTGCCTTATGGTGTTCCCGGAGAACTCTACGTTGGTGGCAAAGGTGTGTGCCGCGGATACTTGAACAGGCCTGATCTCACTGCGCTTCGATTTGTTGGCGATCCGTTTTCAAAACAGGGCAAATTGTATCGCTCAGGCGACAAGGCAAGATTGCTGGAAACCGGCGAGCTGCAATACGAAGGAAGGATAGACGACCAGGTAAAAGTACGCGGCTACAGAATAGAATTAGGAGAAATACAAAGCTTGCTGGCCGCCCATGAGCAGGTTGAATCATCGGTTGTGATCACCCGGGACAATGAAACGGGGGAAAAAGAATTGATAGCATACATAGTAAGCAAAGGCGCATTGAATGTTTCCGGCCTGCGCAGGCATCTTGGAAAACAATTGCCATCCTACATGCTGCCGCACTATTTTATCGAGGTGAAGGAAATACCACTTACATCAAACGGCAAAGTGGATACGAAGCGATTGCCCGCTGTTACAAGTGATGTGATTGATGCAGGCGTGATTTACGTTGCACCCGCCAATGAGCTTGAAGCCGGTATGTGCGCTATCTGGCAGCAGGTCCTGGGAAGAGATAAGATTGGTACCACGGAAAGTTTTTTTGAGTTGGGTGGCGACTCCATCAAAGTATTGAGGATGCTCACGGCAGCGAAAAAAGAGTTGGGGTTGAACCTGTCTGTGAATGATGTATACAGGAGAAACACCATTGAAGAACTCGTGCGTCATTACGCAGCACATGAAAGCGAGATCACGCAGAACGAGCGGCTGTTACAGGAAGGTAGATCGGTAATCAAAGCACAGATCGAAGCATTGAAGAATGAGATACTCGAGCTGCAGGATGATGCTGTGATTAACAATATTGAAGACATCTACCCCATGAGCGATATAGAGAAAGGAATGATCTATGAATCGCTCATGCACGGCAATGCAGGTATATACAACTGCCTTTCCGTTCAGCGGAAAATATTTGAAAGCTTCGATATAGAAAAATTCAGGATTGCGGTACAATTAATGACAGAAAAGCATCCGGTATTAAGATCAGGCTTCAACACAGATGACTACCATACGCAGGTACAGATCGTATATAAAAACATTAATGTTCCGGTTGAGTATATAGAAATTTCATCATCAGATGCTGCACAGCAAACAGCGATCATCCGCGGGCATCTCGAAAAGCTGCAACAAACTCCTTTCAATTTTCAACAACCTCCATTATGGAGCATGACCGTTTTTAATGTGGGGGGTAATGAAATAGTTTTTGTATTCCAGGCGCACCATTCCATTGTAGATGGCTGGAGCGTTGCCTCTTTTACTACGGAATTGAACAATGTTTACCTGGAATTGCAGCGCGATCCGCGGTACAGGCCCCGGCCTTTACAATCCAATTACAAAGACTTCATCATTCAGCATGAGTTGGATAAGACCAATGAAGCTGTTAAAGATTTCTGGAAAAATGAATTGACCGGCTTTGAGCGGCTCGATGTTTTTTCGAATGAAGAAACAAAAGAAGATCACGCTGCTTTTTTGCCTGCTGAAGTATTGCAACGCGTAAAGAGCAGGGCGCAGGAATGGAATACCACCGTTAAGATCATCTCGTTGGGCGCATACGCTTATATGATGAAAGTTTTAGGTCTTACCGATGAAGTTGTGATTGGCCTTGTTACCAATACGCGTCCGGCCTGCGAAGATGGCGACAAAATAATAGGTTGTTTCCTCAATACCATTCCCCTTCGGATTAATATTGAAAAAGATCAGACTGCCGCCGGTTTCATCAATGCGCTGCAAGCTAAAGTAAGCGCTCTGAAAGCGTATGAAACGCTGAGCACGATGGAAATAGCTACACTGCATAACGAACAGCATACGGGTAATCCGTTCTTTGACGTATTGTTCAATTACGTGGACTTTCATGCTTACGAATCGATCATAAACAATCCTGCTGCTGATAATAACATACCAAAAGTAGAAGCGGGTATCCTTGGCAATTATGGATCTGCCAATACTTATTTTGATTTTACTGTTGATGCATCCGGAGAAAACTATCTCGTTGATGTGTTGCTGAGAAGAAAGCTTAAGAGCGAACTGAGCGCTGAAAGAATTGCTAACCTTTACCATACCATACTTAGTTTCCTCGTTGATTTTCCCAACCAGTTGTTGCACCAGGTGGAATTGACCAATACAGTTGAGAAGCAGCGGCTCCTTATTGAATTCAACAACACGCAGGCAGATTTCCCAAAGGATCGCACCATTGTCAATCTGTTTGAAGAAGCGGCTGAAAAATGTGCAGACAAAGCGGCAGTGGTATTTGATGATAGTGTTTTTACCTATGGCGATCTGAATGAGCAGTCGAACCAGCTTGCTGATTACCTCAGGAAGAATTATGAGATATTATCCAATGAGCTTATCGGTATTCAGCTTCCGCGATCGCAATGGATGATCGTATCCATACTGGCGATCTTAAAAGCCGGTGGAGGTTACGTCCCTATCGATCCTGAGTATCCGCAGGAACGCATAGATTACCTGGTCAGCGACAGCGGTTGCCGCATGGTGATCACGGAACAGGAAATTGCGATCTTCCTGCAACAGCAGGATTTGTATCAGAAAGAAAGCCTGGCAGTATTTAACAAGCCAACTGATCTTGCTTATGTGATCTACACCTCAGGCTCTACAGGTAAGCCCAAAGGAGTAATGATAGAACACCGGTCTGTGATTAATCTCATCACAGCGCAGCGTTCCCGCTTTGGTATCGACGATTCAGAAAACATCCTGCAATTCTCCAGCATTTCGTTTGATGCATCGGTAGAACAGATATTCCTGGCACTTACAAGCGGTGCAACACTTACGATACCATCAAAGGAAGTAATTACGGATGCAGAGCAGTTAAGGAATTTCATCGTATCGCATGGCATTACGCATATTCATACGGTGCCAGGTATCTTAAAAGACATCACTGCTGAAAAATATGTTCATTTAAAACGCGTAATTGCTGGTGGCGATAATTGTCCAAAAGAACTTGCTGAAAAATGGAGTGAATATCATTCGTTTTTTAACGAGTACGGGCCCACTGAAACAACCATTACCTCCATTGAGCACCTGTATGGTGAAACCAATACAACAACTGTATTGCCCATAGGCCGGCCCCTTGCCAATACGTTTGTATACATCATTAACGATGGCGGGCATCTGGTCCCCATGGGTGTTCCCGGCGAAATATGCATAGGCGGCGCGGGCCTCGCACGAGGCTACCTTAACCGTCCCGAACTCACTGCGGAAAAATTTGTAAGCAATCCATTTCGCCCAGGTGAACACATGTACCGTACAGGCGATCTTGGCCGTTGGCTGGAAGATGGAACAATTGAATTTATCGGCCGCATGGATGAGCAGGTGAAGATTCGCGGCTACCGCATCGAGCTCGGTGAAATAGAATCAGTGATCGGTCAATATGAAAACGTTACTGCTGCTGTTGTGTCGGCAATCAATAATGGTGAGGAGCGTGAGTTGATCGCGTACGTGGTAATCAACGGCGAGTTGAACAAAGCATCGCTTCGTGAATTCCTGCAGGCGAAACTGCCTGCTTACATGATGCCTGCTCATATCGTAGCGCTTGAAGCATTGCCTTTAACGGTGAATGGTAAGATCGACAGGAAACGCTTGCCTGCGCCATCGGTTGATGATAGAACAAGCGGAAGGGAGTATATAGCTCCGGCAACAGAAATAGAAGAAAAGCTTCTGCAGATATGGAGCGAAGTGCTTGGCATGGAGAAAGAGCAGATAAGTGTGAATGATAATTTCTTTGAGCTTGGCGGGCATAGTCTGAAAGCCACAAGGCTGGCAGGACAGTTGTACCGTTCTTTTAACGTGAAGCTCGACCTGAAAGAACTGTTTATCCGCGCAGAGATCAGGCAACAGGCTTTACTGATAGATCAGGCAATAAAAAGCGAATTCTTTTCCATTGCAGAAGCTGCGCCTGCAGAGAGCTATCCGCTTTCGGCTTCACAGCGCCGGTTATGGATATTGAGCCAGTTTGAGGCCGCCAATGCTGCGTACAACATCGCAGGTGCAAATGTGTTTGAAGGCAATCTCGATCAGCAGGCTTTATCATACAGTTTTTCCATGTTGCTGTCGCGTCATGAAAGTTTGCGCACAGTGTTCAGGGAAGATGCTTCGGGCGAGGCGCGCCAGGTTATCCTCGGAACAAAAGAAATTGATTTTTCCATCAACTATCGTGATGTACGCGGCGAAAATGACGCAGAGCTGCAGATCAGGAAATTGGTTGAAGAAGACTTTGCACGTCCATTCGATCTTAGCCGCGGGCCCTTGCTGCGAGCAGGATTATATCATGTTGGTGAAGAGCGCTGGATACTGAGTTATGTAATGCACCACATCATCAGCGATGGCTGGTCGATGGAAGTATTGATACGCGAGTTGCTGTTGTTCTATACATCTTATGTGAGTGGAAAAGCCCACGGTCTGAAAGACCTGCGCATACAATACAAAGATTATTCAGTCTGGCAGCAGGAGCAATTGAGTGGTGCATCACTTCAGGCGCATCGTTCTTATTGGATGGAGCACTTCAGCGGCGCATTGCCGGTAGTGGACCTTCCATCAGACAAATCAAGACCAGCTGTAAAAACTTACAATGGTGAAATAGCTTACGCAGCTATAAATGCTGAGGCATATAAAGGATTACAATCGTTGAGCCAGCAACAGGGAACAACATTGTTCATGAGTTTACTGGGTCTTGTAAACGTGTTATTATATAAATACACCGGTCAGGAAGACATTATTATCGGCAGTCCTGTAGCAGTAAGAGAACATCCTGACCTTGAAGAGCAGATTGGATTTTATGCCAACACGCTGGCATTGCGTACGCAGTTTTCAGGCAGTGATAATTTTTATGAATTGCTTGATCGCGTAAAGAAAATGACATTGGGCGCGTATGCTCACCAGGTATATCCTTTTGACCAGTTGGTAGGCGATCTGCAATTGCTCCGCGACCGCAGCCGCCATCCGCTTTTCGATATACAGGTAATCCTGCAGAACGATGATGATGATGCCAAAGCGGCTGTTAATGGTTCAACAGATCTCTGGATGAAACAATATCCGCAGGCCCCGGTACTGGCAAGTGTGTTTGATATTGTCTTCAACTTCAGGGAATCACCGGATGGGTTGCACATTGGCATCACTTACAACAGTGATGTGTACAGTCGTACACTGATAGATCAGTTAGGAAAGCATCTTCAGCAGTTAACTAAGACTATACTCGATACACCGGATGCATCTATCAGCAGCCTGGATTTCTTAAATGATACAGAACGTGCTGAATTGGTTAAACAGGATACAGAAGTTGCATATTCTGAACATATAACACTCGTCAGCTTATTTACTCAACAAGTGCAACAAACGCCAACTGCATCTGCAGTGGTCTGCGATAGTCGCAGCATGAGCTATGCAGAGCTGGATGCACTGTCCGATCGCCTCGCTGGCTATCTGAAATCAACATACAGCATTGGTAAAGACGACAAGGTTGGTATCATGCTGGACCGTTCCGATAATTTAATTATAGCAATATTGGCTGTGCTAAAAAGCGGAGCGGCTTATATTCCCATCGATGCGCAATATCCTGCGGCAAGAAAGGAATTTATACTGAAAGACACCGCCGCACAGGTACTGCTCACCCAAACTGATCACATTTTTGATCTTGATTATTACAGCGGTGCGGTATTCGCCATAGACGTTCAGCTTGGCATGCTTGATAACAGTAATGCATTGCCCGAGAAGGAGGTCGATCCTGAAAGTCTCGCTTACGTCATCTATACATCAGGCTCTACCGGTCAGCCGAAGGGAGTGATGATAGCGCACAGTGCAATCGCCAATACCATACAATCGCAGAAATCCATATTTGATGTTCATCCCGGCTATCATCATTTGCAATTCGCTTCTTCCTCATTCGATGCATCTGTATCTGAGATATTTGTTGCATTGTGTTCAGGAGGAGCGTTGTACATCATCAGCGATGAGGTGAAAAAAGATCCGCAGCGGTTTAAACAATTTGTAAACGATCACCAGATAGATATTGCCACTATTCCGCCTGCTTA